>NZ_DEXB01000003.1:0-65071 GCF_002366485.1 Hyphomonas sp. UBA3195 | reverse complement strand
CATGGCGACATGTTTGACGGCATGATGCGGGCCGACCGCAAATGGATCATGCATCTGGGCGATCATGCCTATAATTTCCTGCTCTGGACCAATACGAAGCTGAACGCGATCCGTCGCTGGTTCGGTATGCCGTACTGGTCGCTGTCACAGGCCCTGAAAAAGCGCACCAAGCGGGCGCTGAACCATATCCATAATTTCGAGGGCCATGTGGCGGATTATTGTCGTCGCAAGGAATTCGACGGCGCGATCTGTGGTCACATCCATGTCGCCGAAATGCGCGACATTGACGGCATCACCTACATGAATGATGGCGACTGGGTAGAGAGCTGCACGGCCCTCGTCGAGCATCATGACGGACGCTGGGAACTGCTCCACTTCCAGCCGCATGTGGTGAACGAAAAAGCGCCGGTCGCAGAGCTGGTCCGCGCCGAGGCGATGGCCTGATCCATCCTATCCCAAAAACGGTTTCAAACTGGCGCTGAGGCGGCGGCGGGCCTGGAATTGGCCGAGGAGCCAGAGCAAGCCGATTGAGACCAGTAGGGCGAGGATCACGGTCAGGGTGACGCGCAACTCGGTCGGGATGTCCGTCAGACCGGTACGGCGCAGCAGAACGCCAGTCAGGTGGCGGACGGGCTCGTGCACACAATAGAGCGGAAACGAGATCAGGCCGAGACGCTCGCAGACCCCGGTAAGCCAGAGGCTGCCCGGCTGGACGCGCGCGCCGATCAGGATGAGCAGCGGGCAGAGCAGGCCGATGGCGATAAACTGATAGGCGCCTTTTGCGTAGACGGGAAACATCAGGATGCCGAGTGTTACCGCGAATGCGATCAGCGTGGGCATCAGGCCTGTAAAGCGTGGCAGGTATCGGGCCACCGGGCCGGCAGGATTCTGGACCAGCCGGTAGATGATGATCCCGGCGAGGAAGGCCGAGAAAACGCGCGGAAAGCCGAAGAAGAAGGTCTGATGGCTCCAGCCGACATTGGCGGTCAGGTCATTGCCGGACAGGCGGGCCAGCGCGAGACAGCAAAACAGGTAGAGCGAGAAGGCGGCAAGGCAGGTGCCGACCAGTCGCCATTTCGGCAGGCGCGCAATCCAGATGAAGGCGATGCTGGCGACAAATTCGTAGAAGATCGACCAGAGCGGCGGATTGGACGGGAAGAGTTCCAGCGTGCCATTCGCAGGGATCTCGTAATCGCTGAGCGCCGGGATGAAAGCGAAATGCCCGATATGGGTCAGGGTGAACTGGAGGGGGTTGAAGGCCCGCCCGGTCTCGGCAAACACGATCAGCATCGCGATGGCGCCGAGTACCACGCCGCCCGCGACAGTCGGGGCGAGCCGGGAAATCCGTTTGTTGGCATAGACGCCCGCAGGCATGCCGTCCCGCAGGGCCTTGGCATAGGCATGATAGATGACAAAGCCGCTGAGGATGAAGAACAGGTCCACGGCAATATAGCTGTTCATGAGCAGCCTGGACTGTCCGCTTCCAATATAGTGGTAGAGCATCACGATGATCGCCGCGATCCCGCGCATGCCGTCGAGGACATAGAACCTCTGGCTCGAAGAGCGAGCCTGATTCATGGCGGTCATTGTCACGCGAAGTCCCCATTGTTTCCGAGGGCTCTAGGGGAGTGCGCAGAGGCGGACAACTTCTAATTGGATCGACAGGCGGGTTTTTTCCGGGCGACAGGATCAAGGGCAGTTTCCTGCCAGATTGACCGGTTCGGGGGCAGGGGGTGTGGGCCGATTGCAGGCTCAACTTGACTTTCAATGGCGGCCCCGCCACGCAACGTCGATGAGTTCCACCCTGAAGGCCATTCTCGGCCCCACCAATACCGGCAAGACCCACTATGCCATCGAGCGGATGACGGGGTTTGGCACCGGCATGATCGGCCTGCCGCTGCGCCTGTTGGCGCGCGAGGTTTATGATCGTGTGGTCGAGCGCAAGGGCGCGGCCCATGTCGCGCTGATTACTGGTGAGGAGCGCATTGTTCCGCGTACGGCGCGATACTGGGTGTGCACAGTGGAATCAATGCCGGTGGATCTGAAAGTGGATTTCGTCGCGATTGACGAGATCCAGCTGGCCGAAGACCAGGATCGGGGCCATGTCTTCACCGACCGTATCCTGAATTTGCGCGGCAATCACGAGACATTGCTGCTGGGCAGCGACACGATGCGCAGTGTGTTGCGTAAATTGGACCTTGGCGCCGAGACCGAGCCTCGCGAGCGGTTTTCAGAGCTGCGCTATACCGGGCATTGCAAGATCACCAAACTGCCGAAGCGTACGGCCATTGTCGCATTCAGCGCGGATGAGGTCTATGCGATTGGCGAATTGCTGCGGCGCCAGAAGGGGGGAGCGGCGATAGTGATGGGCGCGCTGAGCCCGCGCACGCGGAATTCGCAAGTTGAGCTCTACCAGTCCGGCGAAGTCGACTACATTGTTGCAACTGATGCGATCGGCATGGGGCTGAACCTTGATGTCGACCGGGTCGTGTTCGCCTCACGCTCGAAGTTCGATGGGCGGCGCCATCGCCTGCTGACACCAGCAGAATGCGCACAGATCGCGGGCCGGGCCGGGCGGTTCCGTACCGATGGTGAATTTGGGGAGACAGCGACCTGTCCGCCATTCGATGAAGCGACATGGCAGGCCATCGAGGCGCATCGGTTCGATCCGGTGGATCATCTGCAATGGCGCAACTCTGCACTCGACTTCTCCAGCCTGCGCCGCCTGATCCTGAGCCTTGAGACCCCATCCGGGCATCCATCCCTGATCCATAATCCGCATGCACTGGATGAATGGGTGCTGCGCCGAATGGCGGAAGATGCGGCCATCGGGCCGAATGTGGCGGGTACGCGCGAAGTGCGGCGGCTATGGGATCTGGCCCGCCTGCCAGACTTCCGCAAAGCCGGGCCGGAAGGCCATGCGCGGCTCGTGCTGGGCCTTGCTGAAACGCTCGCCAATCCGGATGCACGCCTTGCCGACAAGGGGCTGGAGCGCCGTCTGGATGATCTTTCTTCGACCCAGGGCGATATTGCGAAGCTGCAGCAGCGGCTTGCCAATATACGGACCTGGACCTATGCCGCCCATCGGCCTGACTGGCTGGAAAACCCGGAAAAATGGCAGGATCGAACACGAGAGATTGAAGACTCCCTGTCAGACGCGCTACACGAAGCGCTGACTGCCCGGTTCGTGGACCGGCGAACCACCGCTTTGCTTGCCAGCCTGAAGAAGGAAGACGCCCTCGTGACCGAATTGACCCCGGAAGGTGATGTCCGTGTGGAAGGCCATGTCGTTGGACGCCTGAAAGGCCTGACCTTCGAACCTGTTCTTGATGCCCGTACGCTCGAAGGCAAGGCGGTGCGCAGCGCAGCCCAGGCCGCTGTGCGCCCGCTGATCCTGGAACGCCTGTCGCTGATCGTGGCGGCGCCGGATGATGCGTTCAAACTGAATGATGAAGGCCAGATCGAACACATCAATTCGCCCGTGGCCCATCTGGCCAAGGGATCGAGCTGGATGGCGCCGCGCGTCGAGATTGTCGGCGCATCCGAAGTCGACCCGGCCGAGCGTGAAGCTGCGCGCCAGCGGCTGGAGCAATGGGCCGCGGCCGAGACCGCCAAGATCCTGCCAACTCATACAAAGCTGGCCGTTGAAAAAGCGGGCGATGCGCTGGAAGGTCTCGCGCGCGGGATTGCCTTCCGTCTTCTTGAAACCGGGGCTGCGGTTGATCTTCGCCAGGATGACCCAAGTCTGCGTCTGACCGGCGACCAGCGTGAAGCCCTCAAAGGCATTGGGGTGAGAGCAGGCCGTGTCGCGGCACATGTGCCGGATGCGCAAAAGCCTGCAGGCCAGCGCATGATCGCCATTCTGCGCGCTGTGTTTGAAGGTCAGCCTTTCCCACTGGCACCCGAGGGGGCCGGGTCATTTGCGCTTGATGGCACATGGCCGGAAGAGGCGCTTGCCGCCAATGGCTATCTTCGTTTCGGCCGCCGGGCCGTGCGCGCAGACCTTGCCGAACGTCTCGGCTGGGAGATCGCCAAGCGCCGCAAGGAAGCCTCGAAGAACGCATTCCCCATCGAGATCGACCTGGCTTCCGTCGTCTCTTGCCCTGCCGATGACTGGCCCGCCGTGTTGAAAGGCTTTGGCCTTGCGCCTGCGGAAAAGGACAAGGAAACGGATGCCGTTACTTTGTGGCGCTATGCGTCCCGCGCCCGTCCCGAGGGGCGGTCTGAAGGCGGGCGGCCCCAGCGCGGCCGAGATCAGAATGCCGGTGGCAAAGGCCCGAAAGGCCCACGCGGACCAAAACAGCAAGGCGGGGGCGGGCGGTCCAATTCCCGCAGTGCCCCGCAGTCGCGCCAGCCGGACCCGGACAGCCCGTTCGCGGCGCTCGCAGCCCTGCTGCCGGAGCCCAAGCGGGCGGCTAGCAAACCAAAGAAAAAGAAACGCAAGCCAAAACCCAAGCCGGATGCCGCCGCTGAAAGCGCAGCTGATACGAGCTTCGAGTACAAGCCCTTTCAATGACGGACACGCCAACGCTGCGCCTTGATGTGTGGCTGTGGCGGACACGGTTTTTCAAGACTCGCGCCCTGTCCGGATCGTATATTCGCAAGCGGGGCGTCCGATTGACCCGCAATGGCCAGACCCGGCGCGTCAACAAGCCGGGCGCCGCTATTTGCGTTGGAGATGTTGTCACGCTGGCGCGAGGCGCGCATATCAGGACCGTCGAAGTGCTGGATCTGGGCACTCGGAGAGGGCCGGCAGAAGAGGCGGCGGCAATGTACACGACGCTGGAGACCGACACATGATGAACACGCTGAAAAATCTGTTCCGGCAGAAAACGCCTGCCGAGAGACCGATGGACCCGCAAGTCGCGGCTGCGGCGCTACTTGTCGAGGCTGCCCTGTCCGATGGGGTCTATGTGAACATTGAAAGCGACATGATCGCTGAAATCCTGTTGGAAGCGTTCAAATTCGATGCAGACAAGGCAGATGCCGTGCTGGCCGAAGGCGAAGCCTTGGCTGAAGAGGCGGTCGGTTCCCACCAGTTTACCAAGCATGTGAAGAAGCTGCCGATTGCGGAGCGGATTTCCATCATTGAAGGCTTGTACCGGGTCGCGCTGGCTGATGGCGAAAAAAGCGATATCGAGGATGCCTATATCCGCCATGTCGCCTCGCTGCTGCATATTGACGATATTTCTCGCGCACAGGCTCGCCAGGCGGCGGAAAAGCGGATCGCCGACGCTTCCTGAAGACTCCTGTCAGAACACCTCATTGACATGAGCGCCTGCGCGCGCCATTTCGCCGGTGCACAAACCCCAGAAGGCCCTCCTGCCCATGACCTATATTGTCGTTGATGCCTGTATCCGCTGCAAATACATGGATTGCGTCGAGGTTTGCCCTGTCGACTGCTTCTATGAAGGCGAGAACATGCTGGTCATCCACCCGGATGAGTGCATCGATTGCGGTGTGTGCGAGCCGGAATGCCCTGTGGAGGCCATCAAGCCCGATACCGAGGATGACCCGGACGCCAAATGGCTGAAGCTGAATACCGAGTATGCGCAGACCTGGCCAAATATCACCCGGATGAAGGAACCGCCGGCAGACCGGGAAGAATTTGCGCAAGAAACCGGTAAGCTGGAGAAATATTTCAGCCCCAAACCGGGTGAAGGCGACGCCTGAATCGGGTCGTCCGAACCCTGATTTTGCTGGGTTTCTCAATAAACGTTAACAAAATCAGCGACCTTGGGAACTTTACTCTTGGTTAGCATCTGGGCGTGTCTGTTGAAAAAGCTGCACATTTATGCTATCGTTCAGACTTGAGTAATAACTGAAAAGATCCGGAAACTTCAACTCAGACCGTCAAATGCGTCGGACTGGGGGGGATTTTGTCGGCTCTAAATGCGTAGAAAAGGGCGATATCCAACATGGCTAAAAAAGCATCTGCGGAACTGGCGTTTGAAGTGGGTCAAAGCGTCGTTTACCCCGCACACGGGGTGGGCAAGATCACGAGCGTTGAGAAGCAGACTGTGGCCGGCATGGACCTGGAGGTCTATGTGGTGTCCTTTGATCAGGACAAAATGATCCTTCGCGTCCCAACCAATCGCGCCGAAGCCTCTGGCATGCGCGCACTGGCGGGTTCCAAGCTGGTCGAAGATGCGCTGAAGACCCTGGGTGGTCGTGCGCGCATCAAGCGGACCATGTGGTCGCGCCGGGCTCAGGAATATGAAGCGAAGATCAATTCCGGTGATCTGATTTCTATTGCGGAAGTCGTTCGCGACCTGCACCGCGGCGAAGATCAGCCGGAACAGTCCTATTCCGAGCGCCAGCTTTATGAGAGCGCCCTGGACCGTATGGCTCGTGAACTCGCCGCCGTCGAGAATATCGAGAAGGGCGACGCCATGGAAAAACTCGCAGAATCTCTCGCAAAGAAGAAAGTGGCTGCTTAAGCCTCCAACTCCTTTCGATCATGCAGAACCCCCGTACGGCCGCCTCGCCGTGCGGGGGTTTTTCATGTCCGAAGTCCTCAAATTGCATCAAAAATGAACAACCGGACCCGGAATATTAAAATAGCCGGGGTTTGGGCAGGTTCCTGTTAACCATACGGCAAAGGAGAGAAGGCACTCTTTGCCTGTCGTCGGAATGCTCTGGTGACGGATGGATGTCTTGGCTGACATGCCCGAAACAGGGTGGCGGTGAAGGCAGGGTGACAGGAGAAACAAGATGCCCTTTTCGGATATTGAAATACAGCCAGGTGGCCTGTTGGGCGCCGACGCGAATGCAGATGAGTTCTATCAGGCCGGCCTCGCTTGTGCCGCTGGTGTCGGATCGGAGATGGATCTGATCTCTGCGCACAAATGGTTCAACCTCGCTGTGTCCAAGGGACATGAAGAGGCCCGCGTGCAGCGGCAGGAAATGGCTGATATGCTGAGCTCGGAAGAAGTCAAAGTGGCGCTGTCTTCAGCCCGCGACTGGCTGAGCCTCGCCAACTAGTCCAATATGATTGATAGCGGACGGCATGGGGGACGCCATGCCATCCGCCTTCTGATCAGCTGATGCGACGCGCCTGGTCCTTCCAGTAAGTTTCGCGCAAATCCTTGCGCAAGACTTTGCCGGACGGATTACGGGGCAGCACCTCAATGAACTCTACCGTCTTTGGGCATTTATAGCCGGCAATGCGTTCGCGCGCCCAGGCGATTATGCTGTCCTGAGTCGGCGCTTCGCCCGGTTTGACGACGATGATGGCCTTGACGGCCTCGCCCCATTTTTCGTCGGGCACGCCAATAACTGCCACGTCCGCCACGCCAGGGTGGCCAAAGATCGCATTCTCGACTTCGGCGGGATAAATGTTCTCGCCGCCGGACACGATCATGTCCTTTACGCGGTCGTGGATATAGAGAAATCCGTCTTCGTCGAAATAGCCCGCGTCTCCTGTCCGGAAGAACCCGGACGCGTCGACCGATTCCTTTGTGGCATCCGGGCGGTTCCAGTATCCTTTCATGACGAAGGCGGACTTGATGGCGATCTCGCCAACTTCGCCGGTGGGGACGGGATTCCCTTCTGCGTCGAGGCATCGCACGATTGTGGCCGGATAGGGCACGCCGCATGAGCGCAGCTTTCCCCAGGCCGGGTCATGGGCTTCAGGCGGCAAATAGGTTCCGCAGCCGCCCGTCTCGGTCAGTCCGTAGAGCTGGGTGAAACGCGCACCCATGATGTCCTGCGCATCAAGCAGCAAACTCTCGGCAATCGGAGAGGCGCCATAGAAAACCTGCTTCAGGCTCGACCAGTTGATGTCGCGCACATTCGGTATCTGGGTCAGCATCAGGATGACTGCGGGGACCCAGAACGCATGGGCGATCTTGTGCTCGGGGATTAGTTTCAAGATTGCTGCCGGATCGATTTCACGCAGCACGACAGCTTTGGCACCTTGTGCGGCCGTCAGGATACCGATGTTTACGCCCGCCACATGGAAGAGGGGCATCGCGTTCATGACCGCGTCGCCGACATCATAGCTCGCCCATTCCAGCATGCCGGCCTGCTCGAAGATGGCGCGGTAGTTGCCATTGGTCAGCTGCACGCCCTTGGGCATGCCGGTAGTGCCGGATGTATAGAGCTGGATGACATCATCGTCGTCGCGCGTCGTGAGGCCCGGTGGATCGGTCAGCTGGCTGTCGCGCCATGCCGAGTAGGCTTTCCAATCCTCCCGATCGCCATCAATCGCGATGATATGTTCAAGGTCTGGCAATTCGGCGCGGATCTGGTCAATCAGGCCGTAGAAATCCTTGCCGACGAACAGGACTTTCACCCGCGCATCCGACAGGATGAATTTCACTTCGGGTGCGGCGAGTCGGGTGTTGACGGCGGTCATCGTTGCGCGGGCCTTGGCGGCGCCGAACAGCATCTCGTAATAGACAGCCATGTTCTTGGCGAGATAGCCGACCCGGTCATCCGGTTTCACGCCCAGGCCGATGAGGCCGTTGGCAATCTGGGTGGAACGTGTCTCCAGTTCGGCGAAGCTGGTTGTCTCGCCTTCGAACCAGAAAGCCTCCTCATCCGGGCGGATGCTGGCCTGGACGCGCGGGATATCGGCTAGATGAGGCATTGCCTCTACATCGATCATGGGTTCCTCCGGTGAAATTCTTGTTTCTTTCAAGCTATTCTAGGGCAAAATCCCGAAGAGTCAGCCCGTCCCCACCTGCAATCACTATTGGGATAGCTGAAGTAGGCGACGTTTAGCCGTCTTGCGGTCGGCCCGGCTTTCCGGCACATCCCATGACATGACTGATACGATGATAGCCGACACCGTAGACCTCGCTGAAACCATGCTCGACATGGGCCGCCGCGCCCGTGCCGCGTCTCGCAAGCTGGGCCAGATGACGCCCGCTGACCGAACACGCGGTTTGCAGGCGGTCGCGGCCGCGATTCGTGCGTCTGCCTCCAAAGTCCTGGCGGCCAATGCGCAGGATATGGACGCTGCCGAAGCCAAGGGGCTCGACGCGGCCATGCTGGACCGGCTGGCCCTGGATGCCGCGCGCCTTGAAGGGATTGCCTCCAGTGTGGAAGCCGTGGCCGGCTTGCCCGACCCCATTGGCAAGGAACTCGCCCGGTGGGAGCGGCCGAATGGGCTGGACATTGCGCGCATCGCCGTGCCGCTGGGCGTGATCGGCATCATCTATGAGAGCCGCCCGAATGTCACCGCCGATGCCGGCGCGCTCTGTCTGCGCTCGGGCAACGCGGCGATCCTGCGCTGCGGGTCTGAAAGCACGCACTCGTCCCGCGCAATCATCGACGCCATGCGCGGCGCGCTGAAGGCCGAAGGATTACCGGAAGACGCGGTGCAACTGGTCATGACCACCGACCGCGCCGCAGTAGGCCACATGCTGGCCGGCCTCGAAGGCAATGTGGACGTGATCGTCCCGCGCGGTGGGCGCAGCCTGGTCGAGCGCGTGCAAAAGGATGCGCGCGTTCCCGTGATCGGTCATCTCGAAGGGCTTTGCCATGTCATCGTCGACAAGGCTGCTGATCCCGAGAAGGCAGTTTCCATTGTCGTGAATGCCAAGATGCGCCGGACAGGAATCTGTGGCTCGGCGGAAACGCTCCTGGTCGATGCGGCTGTGGCGGACGATCTATTGCCGAAGATCGCGGCCGGCCTGTTGGAAGCGGGCTGTGAATTGCGCGGAGATGACCGCGCCCGCGCCATCGTGCCAGAGATGATCGAAGCCACCGAGGCCGACTGGTCCACCGAATATCTTGCGCCGATCCTGGCCGTTGCGGTTGTCGACGATTTGAGCGCAGCGCTAGCGCATATTGGCTCCTGGTCGTCCGGACACACAGAATGTATCATTACTGAAGATTCTGATGCAGCAGACCGCTTCTTTGCGACGGTCGACAGCGCGATTTTGCTGCACAATGCCTCTACTCAATTTGCGGATGGCGGCGAGTTCGGCATGGGCGCCGAGATTGGTATCGCCACGGGTCGCATCCATGCGCGCGGACCCGTGGGGGCAGAACAGCTGACGACGTACAAATACATTGTGCGAGGAACCGGGCAGGTTCGTCCTTGAGCCGAGCAATTTTACCGGGACCATCGGCTGGCCTCCGCATCGGCCTGTTCGGCGGCAGTTTCAATCCGGCCCATTCCGGCCATTTCCATGTGGCATCCACAGCCATGAAACGGCTACAGCTAGATTGGGTCTGGTGGATCGTGGCGCGCGGGAATCCCCTGAAGACCGGACACGGAGATTTTTCGGGCCGCTTCCGGTCAGCCGAGGCGGTCGCAGACCATCCACGAATGCGGGTGACAGATATCGAGACGCGGCTCGGCCTGACTTATTCCTATCGTACCTTGTCGACGCTGACAGCGGCAGCGCCCGCTGCGAAATTCGTCTGGTTGATGGGCGCTGACAATATGGTCAATTTCCATCTCTGGGGCGCGTGGCAGGGGATTGCGCAGATGATGCCGATCGCCATCGTGGCGCGTCCGGGGATTGGGCCGGGTGCTCGCAACTCACCGTTCGCCCGTCGCTTTGCCAGTAGTCGTGTCCCGGTTTCAGCTGCCGCCTCGCTGCCGGATCGTGATCCGCCTGCATGGGTCTACCTGCCTGCGCCGCTGGACCCGATCTCCTCGACCGCTATTCGCCAGAAGAAAGCAGGACAATGAGCCTCAGCCCGGAAGACCTCGCCCGGCACAAGCGCCACATCATGCTGAAGGAAATAGGCGGACCCGGCGTCCAGAAGCTGCGCGCGGCGTCGATATCCATTGTCGGGGCAGGGGCGCTCGGCGGGCCATGCGCAATGTTCCTGGCGGCTGCAGGCATCGGGCAGATCGAAATCTGGGATGATGATGTCATTGAGCGGTCGAATCTGCAGCGACAAATCCAGTTTGGAGAACGCGACCTCGGCAAGGCCAAGGTGGATATCCTGGCTGAGCGCCTGGCGACGGATCATCCCGGGACAAGGATCAGCACGCGTCGAAAGAAATGGTCGCCTTCCGACCCGCTGTCCGGCAGCATTCTGGTCGATGCGACGGACAATTTCCCGACCCGCTACGCCCTCAACGCAGCGGCCCACCTGAGCGAACGCTTGTTGGTGCACGGCGCAGCCGCAGGGTGGACCGGGCAAGCCAGCGTGTTTGCGTCCGGCTGCCGGGACGGCGCGCCATGCTATCGCTGCTGGGTGCCCGAAACGCCGCCGAATGCGGCGGCTTGCGATGAAGTTGGCGTGGTCGGGCCCGTGACCGGAATGGTTTCAACGCTCATGGCGCTTGAAGTCGTGAAGCTGGTCACAGGCGCCGGAGAGCCGATGATTGGAAACCTTATTCTGATCGATGGCTTGATGGCCGACGTCAGGAAAGTCCGGTTGCGGCGCGATGCAACCTGTAGTGTCTGCGGCACTGAGCGTGCGATTTGACTTGGCGTCGTCAGGGGGGCTTAGTGCCGATCACCTGATTTGAAACTGCGGGAGCCGGGAACAAGATGAAACGATTGCTAGTCGTGCTGGTGACGGTTGCGATCATTCTCACGGCGGGCTGGTTGATGCTGCGCCGTCCGGACATTTCCTACAACACATTGGAGTCGGTCTACTCGAAATCGAACAGCCGGTACCTGAAATCCGGTAGTCAGGTCGAGCTGCATTTTACCGATACCGGTCCGCGCGACGCGCCAATACTTGTGCTTGTGCATGGCTATTCTGCCTCTCTGAACACCTGGGACGCATGGGTGCGCAATCTGCGTAAGGATTACCGGGTCATCCGGTTGGACCTGCCGGGCCATGGCCTGTCGCGCTGCGTCGACAATGATGAGATCGGCATCGAGCAATTCATTGCCAGCATCGACCGCGTGACGCATTCACTGGACGTCGACCAGTTCACCCTCGTCGGCAGTTCCATGGGCGGGCACACCGCCTGGGCCTATGCACTCGCTCATCCGGAAAGGCTGGATGGTTTGGTCCTGGTGGATGCGGCCGGTTGGCTCAGTGCGCCGGGCGAGGACGATAAGGACCCGGTGATTTTCAAATTGCTGCGCAATGGGTTTGCCCGCAACGTGATGAAGGATCTCGACATGTCAGCCTTGATCCGGTCGGGCCTGGAAAACAGCTTTGCGGATCCTGAACTGGTAACGGATGAAATGGTGGAGCGGTATTCGGCCATGTCTCGTGCGCCGTGCCATCGCGAGGCGCTGCTCAAGATCATGAGCGGCACGACACTGCGGGTGCCTGCGTCCAAGGAGAGGCTGAGCGCAATCACCGTGCCGACGCTGATCCTGCATGGGGATACTGACAATCTGATTCCCGTGGCACATGCGGAAAAGTTTGCCGATGCCATCCCGGGGTCGAAGCTCATCATCTATCCCGAGACCGGACATATCCCGCAGGAGGAGCAGCCTGTTGCCTCGGTAGAAGACTTCCGTGCGTTTCTTGCCGCCATTTATTCCGAAGAAACCGCAGAGCCCGAGGCGGTTGAGCCAAACGGCGAATAGGTCTCCGGGAAACCAGTCGGCAGGTTCATGCGTAGAAGGGGCATAGGAGAACCCCATATGCGCCTCGCCCTTTCCGCCATTGCCGCCGCCCTGCTTGCGGCCTGTACCAGCCAACCCGATTATCGCGCCAGCGATTCAACGCCGCCGACCGTGCCATCTGTCGATCTCGATCGGTATGCTGGCCTCTGGTACGAAATTGCCCGCTATCCGAATGGGTTTGAACGCAATTGCACAGGTGTGACGGCTGAGTATGGCCTGAACTCCGATGGCACCGTGTCGGTGACCAATACGTGTTTCAAGGGATCGCTCGACGGAGAGAAAACGGTGGCTGAAGGCAAGGCCCGCATCGTGGAGGGGTCTGGCAACAGCAAGCTGAAAGTGAAGTTTGCGCCCGCATGGGTTCCGTTTGCAGAGGGCGACTATTGGGTGCTGGCTCTGGAGCCGGATTATTCAGCCGCCCTCGTCGGCAGTCCGGACGGCAAGTATCTGTGGATCCTCTCGCGCACGGCGCAGCTTGATGGGAAAACCCTGGAGCGTCTGAAGACGCGTGCCGAAGAGCTTGGATACGAAACGGCTCCGCTCGAAATGACCCTGCAATCGGAACAGGGGTGACGATTCTCGCGAGCTTTGGTAGGCGAACCCAATGAGCCTTCCCAATCTTGATGCCAACAATTTCGATGCCGAGCGCCAGCACTGGATCACCGTGCGGGTCTATTATGAAGACACCGACTTCACCGGCATGGTCTATCACGCCAATTATCTCCGCTTCTTTGAGCGGGGTCGATCAGACCATCTGCGCGACGCTGGCGTTTCCCATCAATCCCTGCTGGAGCGGGAAGACCCGGCGGCTTTCACGCTGACGCGGGTTGAAGTTGACTATCGCAAGGCGGCGCGGGTAGACGACCTGCTGCATATCCGGACGCGCTATATCGGCACCGACGGACCCCGCATCCTTTTTTCCCAGACCTGTTTCAGGGGAGAGGAAATCATTGCAGAGGGTGAGATCACAGCTGTCATGATCCACGCCGATGGCCGCCCGCGCCGTCCGATCCGCGAATTGGTGAAGCAACTGGAAGCATATCGCTGGGAGGGCGAGTCTTGAAATTGATGCACTTGGCGCTGTGGGGCGCGTGCCTGAGCTATCCGGCGGTTGCGCAGGCAGAAGCAGACTTTGATGCCGAGCGCGGCTTCTATGTTGCTGTGCGCGGATACGGGTCGATTGGGGACCAGAACAATCTGATTTTCGATGACAGCCGCGAGATCGCCGGGGCACTGGGCTACCGGGTCAACCACTCTGTTCGTCTGGAGGCCGAATACGGATTCCGCTGGGCCAATATCGCGGGACTGAACGGTGCGAGCACGGCAAGTGGCGATTTCACAAGCCGCTCGATCGGAGTCCACGCCTTCTACGATTTCCGGGAAGGCAAGCGGTTGCGCCCATTCCTGGGTGCGGGCGGCGGGGCAGGGGTGCTCGATTTCAACTTCTCTGGTCCCGCGGACATTAATCCGGATTTCATCGTGGTCGGCAAGGACACCAATTCCAGTGCCTACTGGAATCTGTTTGCTGGCGCGACCTATCATCTGTCGGACAATTTCCGCCTGTCGCTGGGCAGTGAATACGTCTCGTATTCGGATCAGGCCGTCGCGTCGAACCTAGGCGGAATTGATGGCATCAACCGCGCCTACAACTTCTATGTCGGCACGCGATGGTTCCTGCCCGACCTGACCAATTGATCGCAGGTCTGGTGCCAAATATCGGCCGATTGCCCACGTTTCGTTAAGAAAACACCCTTAGCCGTTAACTGTGCTGCGGAAACTGGCCATCCTGCCGTGTTTCTGCCGAATTTGGTGTGGATGAAGGGGTGTGCCGGTCCCGTTTGGGATGCGGCTGATCACCCATGACGCGTAGATAGGAGCTTTAGCCCCCATGGAATCAGAAGCGATAGGCACTGCCGCGAGTCATGCCGACTTCTCGCTCTTCAGCCTCATTATGGCGGCTGACCCAATTGTTAAGCTGGTGCTCCTGTTCCTGCTGCTGGCATCTATCTGGTCCTGGATGGTGATTGGCGAAAAGCTTTTCTCGCTGGGCGCTGTACGCAAGAAATCACGCCAGTTCGAAGAAGCCTTCTGGAGCGGACGCACCGAGGATTTCGACATGCGGCCCGGTCAGGCAACCAATGACGCCGCCAGCCGCGTGTTTGCAGCGGCCGCGCGCGAATGGTCTGACGCCAAGCGTTTGCAATCTGGTTCCGGCGAGGCGGCGGCCCTTGTCAGCCGCGCCGAGCGATCAATGCGCGCAGCGGTGGATCGCGAGATCGGACGCGCCGGAAACGGCCTCGGCATTCTTGCGACCATCGGATCTGCGTCACCCTTTATTGGCCTGTTCGGGACCGTCTGGGGCATCATGAACGCCTTCCTCAACATCGCCGAACAGCAGGATACCAGCCTGGGCACCGTGGCCGGCCCGATCGCCGAGGCGCTGTTCGCGACCGGCATGGGCCTCGTTGCGGCCATCCCGGCGGTCATCTTCTACAACAAATTCACCGGCGATCTGACCAAGCTGGGCGACCAGCTGGACACGTTCTCGCAGGATGTTCTGGTGCGTTTGTCGCGCCGTGCCTCTGAATCCGCGAGGGACTAGGCGATGGGATTGATCCTTGGTTCAGGTGGCAAGGGCGGACGGCGCGGCCGTCGCGCGCTGAATGCCGAGATCAATGTGACGCCTTTTGTGGACGTCATGCTGGTCTTGCTGATCGTGTTCATGATCACTGCGCCGCTATTGGTGCGCGGCGAGGAAGTGAATTTGCCAAAGACGAGTTCCGGCCCGATCAAGACCGAACCGAATGACGACCCGCTGGCGATTTCCATCCGCGAGAATGGCGAGGTCTTCATTCAGACCACCCTTGTTGAGGATATCGCCACGCTCGGTCCGCAATTGCAGGCAATTATTGGCGAAGGCTACGAGCAGCCGATCTATCTTCGCGGTGACGAGAACACGCCCTATGGCCGGATCATGGAAGTGACGGCCGAAATCCGGGCAGCAGGCTATACACGTGTGTCCTTTGTGACCGAACAAAAGAAGTAGGAGCGACCAGCCCCACATGCTTCGCGGCTTTACCATCTCGACCCTTCTTCATGCTTCCGTGCTTGCCGCGGCGGTGATGACGTGGCCGATGAAGAAGAGCGATTGCGACAAGCAGATCGAACGATTGGAACGTGAGGAGCCGGGCCTTTCGCCGGTCGATATCCTGCTGCGCCTGCCGCAATGCGCGAGCACGATTGATGTGCCGATCGACATTGTCGATATTGGTCTGGTTACGGACGTTGCGCCGATCCAGAAAGTGCAGGAGCCTGCCGAAGAGGAGCCTGAAGAGACCGAACCGGAAGAGCAGCCTGACCCTGTCGAGGAAGATGCCGAAATCGTCGAGGATCCGCCGGAAGAACCGGACGAGGTGAACGAGACACGCGAAACCGAAACAGCCGAAGAAGAGCCTGTTGTCGAAGACACCAAGGCCGAGCCCGAGGAAAAGCCGGAAGAGCCTGAGCCAAAGAAGGAAGAGCCTCCGAAGAAGGAGCCGAAGCTGATCGAGAAGCAGAAGCCGAAATCGGAGTCTGACGACCTCGACTTTCTGAATGATTTCGAGGACATCCTGAAGGACAAGGCCCAGACCCAGCGCAAGGCTGCGCAAGAACAGGCCCCGCCTCCGATCAATAAGCCGGTGCTTCAAGACGTCCAGCAGCCCCGCAAGGGGGCAGGGGAGCGGCGCGGCAACACGGCCTCCCTGCAAGCCGCGATGCGCCGCCAGATCGGCTATTGCTGGAATGGCGTGGATGATCTGCCCAAGGATGACCAGATCAACGTGGTGATCCGGGTGAGGCTGAACCTGGACGGCTCGCTGGATGGCAATGCAAGCCTTGTGACGCCGCGCTCGATGCCGATTGGCCGCCGCGGCGTTGTGGTGCAGCGGGCCCTGACAGCCGTGCGCCAGTGTGCGAACTACCAATTGCCTGAAGACGATTATGACGAGTGGAAAGATATCGAGGTCACAATCGGCCCGCTCAAGTGACCTGAATAGACATTCTGAGGAGAGTTTATAATGACCCGTATCCTGACAGCCTTGGTGCTGGCCCTCATGATACCCATCGGTCTCGCCATGCCTGCAGCTGCGCAGCTACAGGTCCGCGTGGACGAGGGTAATTTCCAGCCCACACCCTTGGCCATTCCGGACTTTGAAGTCCGCGGCACGAATGCCGAAATGGCCGAAGACATCGCCGATGTCGTTCGGGCCGATCTGGAATCGACCGGCCTGTTCGACATCCAGAACCCGGCCTCCTTCATCCAGAAGGATCTCTCGATTGATGTTCAGCCACGTTTTCCGGATTGGCGAATCATCCAGACCGAGGGCCTTGTCGTCGGCGCGTATGAAGAATTGCCAGACGGCAAGATCGCCGTCTCGTTCCGCCTGTGGGACGTTTATGGCGGCGAAGTCATGCGGATCAACGGCCAGCCCGGCCGTCGCCTGACCACGACGCCAGACAATTGGCGCCGCATCGCACACAAGATTGCGGATTCCATCTATAACCGCCTGACCGGTGAAGACCCATATTTCGATACGCGGATCGTCTACATTGCCGAGACCGGCCCAAAGACCGAGCGTGTGAAGCGCCTGGCGATCATGGATGCTGATGGTGCCAATCAACAATATCTGACTGCGGGGACGAACACGGTGCTGACGCCGCGCTTCAGCCCGTCAGCGCAGGAAATCACCTACATGTCGTATGAGGGCGGCCGTCCGCGCGTCTACCTCTTCAATATTGAGACGGGCCGTCAGGAATTGCTGGGCAATTTTCCGGGCATGACCTTCGCGCCGCGCTTCTCGCGGGATGGGGAGAGTGTGTTGATGACCCAGGCCCAGGGCGGCAACTCTGAAATCTACCTCATGAATCTGCAGACACGCCAATCGCGTCGCCTGACAGACCACCCGGCGATTGACACCTCACCTTCCATGTCACCGGACGGACGCGCCATTGTATTCACGTCTGACCGTGGCGGCAGCCCGCAGCTCTACATCATGAACACCGATGGCAGTCCGCGGACCTGCCCCTCCGGTGGTCGGGATGTTGCTTGCCGCATCACCTTCAACAAGGGCCAGTATTCAACGCCGGTCTGGAGCCCACGAGGTGATCTGGTCGCGTTCACCAAGCAACTCGGCGGTCGATTTTACATCGGCGTGATCGGGACAGATGGCAAAGGCGAGCGCCTGCTGACCGAATCATATCTCGATGAGGGTCCGGACTGGTCACCAAACGGGCGCGTGATCGTGTATTTCCGCGAAAGTCGCCCCGGCGCTGGGCCACAGCTCTGGTCGGTCGATCTTTCAGGCCGAAATGAGCGCAGAATGATGACCCAGACCGACGCTTCCGATCCGGCCTGGTCGCCATTGTTGCAATAAATTCATGGCTTTCGCCCCCGGTTTTCGTCCGGGGGCGTTGCTTTTTGGAGACAAAACGTCAAAATAGTATCGAATCTGGGCGTTAGCTCTGCTTCCGCCCGATTGTCGCCCGAATTCTGTCAGAATATGGAGACAGATACCCGCTACACCCGGCACAACGTTGACAAACGCCAGCCGTTAAGGCGTCAATTAGCACTCAGGACATCCAGGGGAGTCTGAATAGCAATGAATACCACTTTTAAACTCGCAGCCGCAGCCGCGGTTGTTCTTTCGATCAGCGCGTGTGCATCCCAACCAGAGCCTGTTGAGCAGGTCGAGGAGCAGGCACCAGTTGAAGTTGCTGAGCCAGCACCGGCTCCGGCTCCAGTTGAAGCAGCGCCAGCCGCACCGGTTGGTCCGCTCGCAGGCTCGCTCGAAGACTTCCGCGTCAACGTTGGTGAGCGCGTCTACTTCGACCTCAATGGCTACCGCCTCGATGTCGACGACCAGGAAATCCTGAAGCGTCAGGCTGCTTGGCTGTCGTCCTATCCGGGCGTTCGCATCATCGTTGCAGGTAACTGTGATGAGCGCGGCACCCGCGAGTACAACCTTGCCCTTGGTGAGCGTCGTGCTTCTATCGTGAAGGACTATCTGGTCAGCCTCGGCGTCGACCCGTCCCGCGTTGACACGATCTCCTACGGTAAAGAGCGTCCAATCGCTGCTGGTTCCGACGAGCAGGCATGGGCCCTGAACCGTAACGGCTTCACGCAAATCGTTTCCGGCGCAAACAGCTAGGTTTCTGCCGCGAATAGCTTCACAAGATGCAGCCGGGTGCCTTATTTTGGCCCCGGCTGTTTTTGTATGTTCGCCCACAATCCTCCGGAGGCTTCCCCCATGTTCAAAGCGCCCGCTCTTGTCCTCGCCAGCTTTTGCCTGATTGTTGGTCCTGCTGCCGCTCAGCGCGCTGCACCCATAACGCAAGGGGTCACCAGCTCCGACCTGTCGCAACAGGTGGCGCAGGCCCGCCAGCAAAGCGCGCAGGTTCAGGTCGAGGTCAATGGATTGACCGGGGACGTGATGCAACTGACCGGGCGGGTGGAAACGCTTGAATTCCAGCTCCAGCAACTGCGCGAGCAAAACGAGAACCTGTCACGCGACAATGAGGCCCTCATCGACGAGGCCGATGATTTGCGAACGCAGCTGGAAAATCAGTCTGCAGATATTGCCTCCCTGAAATCCTATCTTTCAGCGGCGGGCATCATGCCCGAGGCTGACCCCATGCCGGGCAATGCCGGCGGAGAGTTCGGAACGATGCCGGAAATGGGGACGGCGACTGACCAGAGCTTCAATTCTGGCCCACGCCGTCTTGATGCACCCGCCTCCATGGGTGAAACGACTTCAAATACGTCCGGCCCGACCCGCCTGACCATGGGCGGCGCAGCCACTGCCGGCGAATCTCTGCCGGAAGGTTCACTGGGCACGATTCCTGCCAGCGCCCTGCCGGGCGAAGCGGGCCCGCTCTTCGCCCTTGCGAAATCCAAGCTGATCCAGTTTGACTATGCTGGTGCGGAAGAGGCCTTTCGCGCCTTCCTTGAGCGGTTCGGCGATGACCCGCAGGCTGGTGAGGCACACTATTGGCTGGGAGAGTCGCTCTATCAGCAGAAAGCGTATGCCGACAGCGGCGCAGCCTATACGACGATGATCCGGTCTTATCCCGACAATCCCCGCGCGCCGGATGCGCTGGTCAAGCTGGCGCGGGCAATGCGTCTGATCGGTGACAAGGAAAAGGCCTGTCTGGCCCTTGGTACGCTGCCGAGCCGCTATCCGAACGCTTCGGGTGTGACGCGGGATCTGGCTGCGGTTGAGCGCACCAAGTCCGGCTGTGACAACTAGACGACTTCCTGACACATGATGGATGCGTTGGATCGGCTCTGTGGCACCGCTTCAGGGCCGATTGGCATTGCAGTGTCCGGGGGCAGCGACTCGCTTGCTCTGCTTGTGCTGGCCCATGACTGGGCCGCGCGGTCTGGTCGAGAACTTGTGGCTTTCACTGTAGATCATCGCCTGCGCCCGGAGGCCGCCGATGAGGCGCGCCATGTGGCCAGTATTTGTGGGCAGTTCAGCATAGCTCATGAGACATTGGTCTGGGAAACGCCTGTATTAAGACAGGCGCTGGCCCGGCGAGCGCGGCATGGCCTGATGGCCGCGGCACTTCGGGCGCGCGGAGGGACGCGCCTGCTGCTGGGGCACACGTCTGACGATCAATGTGAAACCTTCCTCATGCGCGCGCGGCAGGGCTCGACCTGGTATGGTCTGGCAGGCATGCAACCGCGTGCCATGTCGCCGGTCTGGCCCGAAGGGCAGGGGGTGATGATTGCCCGGCCGGTTCTCTCACACAGCCGCAGCGAATTGCGGACCTGCCTGACCCCGCGCGGAATCCTTTGGGTCGATGACCCATCCAATCGCAACCTGGCCTATGAGCGGGTGCGCGTACGGGCGCTGCTGGACGGCCATGCTGACCTGAAAGCGCGCATCCTTGCCTGTCAGGCGCGTCTGCAGGACTTGCGGCGGCTGGAAGAGCGTCTGATTGGGCGCTGGATGGCCGATTGTGTTGCGTGGGATGGAGAAGGTGGCGCACGACTGAATCTGTCCGGGCTACCGAGAGAGCGTCTGGAGCGCGCCCTCGGCCTGATGCTTCAGATCGTCGGTGGCAAGGAAACACCTCCACGGCGGGATGCCGTGCAGCCACTGGCGGGTCGACTTTCAGGTAACGAGGCGTTTCGCGGTGCCACGCTGGGCGGCGTCCTGATCTACCGCAAGCAGGGTGACATAGTCCTGTCGGCAGAGCCCGGAATAGCAGGTATTGCGGCCGATCCCGCACTGGCGCGCGCCCGTTTCAACGCGATGCAAGCGCTCTATGTCGGCGATACGTGACAAAACAGCCATTTTAAGAGCTTTTGAGTCGTTTTCATGCGATAAGCCCCCTATCTTACGGGATGAACACCGGAATTTGGAGCGAGACGCAAAATGAACGTCAGAAACTTGGCTATCTGGGGCGCAATTGCCCTCCTGGTCATCGGCATGGCCGTGGCCATGGGCGGAAACCCTCAGGCAGCACGTGCTGAAAAGGCCAAACTGTCTGTCATTTATGAACTGGTCGAGGATGGAAAAGTCGCGGATGCGACCCTCGGTGACCAGCGGATCATCGTGACCACCACCGACGGCCGGACCATGGTCAGCGAATTGCGGTCACTCGACATGACGACCCAGCAATTCCTCGAAGAGAACCAGGTGCCCTTCACGGTGGATGCTGACAGCGGCCAGAACACATTCGCGTCTCTGATCTTTTCCATCCTGCCAATCCTGCTGATCGTTGGCTTTGTCTTCTTCATGATGCGCCAGATGCAGTCTGGTGGCGGTCGTGGCGCGATGAGCTTCGGCAAGAGCCGAGCACGCCTCCTGACCGAAAAGCATGGCCGTGTGACGTTTGACGATGTTGCAGGCGTGGATGAAGCCAAGGAAGAACTGCAAGAGATCGTCGAATTTTTGCAGGATCCGTCCAAATTCCAACGTCTTGGCGGTAAAATTCCCAAAGGCGCTCTTCTGGTGGGCCCTCCAGGTACTGGTAAGACCTTGCTGGCGCGCGCCGTTGCAGGCGAAGCAGGCGTGCCTTTCTTCACAATTTCCGGGTCGGACTTTGTTGAAATGTTTGTCGGTGTCGGCGCAAGCCGCGTCCGCGATATGTTTGAGCAAGCCAAGCGCTCGGCGCCTTGCATCATCTTCATTGACGAGATCGACGCGGTCGGCCGTTCACGCGGCGCTGGCCTCGGCGGCGGCAATGATGAGCGCGAGCAGACGCTCAACCAGTTGCTGGTCGAGATGGACGGTTTTGAAGCCAATGAGGGCATTATCCTGATTGCTGCGACCAACCGTCCCGACGTGCTGGATCCGGCATTGCTGCGCCCCGGTCGTTTCGACCGTCAGGTCACTGTCGGTAATCCTGACATCATCGGTCGTGAGAAAATCCTGCGCGTTCATATGCGCAATGTACCCTTGGCCAAGGATGTCGAGGCGCGGACGATTGCGCGCGGCACGCCGGGCTTTTCCGGGGCAGACCTTGCCAACCTCGTGAACGAGGCGGCCCTGCTGGCGGCGCGTCGCGGCAAGCGGGTTGTCGCCATGCAGGAATTCGAGGATGCCAAGGACAAGGTCCTGATGGGACCAGAGCGTCGCTCCATGGTGATGTCCGAAAAGGAAAAAGAACTGACAGCCTGGCACGAAGCTGGTCATGCCGTCGTGGCGCTGAAAGTGCCGGCTGCAGATCCCGTCCACAAAGCCACGATCATTCCGCGGGGCCGTGCGCTGGGCATGGTCATGCAGTTGCCGGAAGACGACAAGCTGTCCATGTCCAAGATCGAGATGACTTCGCGTCTCGCGATCATGATGGGCGGTCGCGTGGCCGAAGAGCTGAAATTCGGCGAAGACAATGTCACCGCTGGTGCAGCCTCTGACATTCAGCAGGCGACACGCCTTGCACGCGCCATGGTCACCCGCTGGGGCTTTGCCGACGCGGTCGGCCCAGTTGATTATGGCGATGATCAGGGCGACGTGTTCCTCGGCCAGCAGCTGATGCAATCCTCGCATGTCTCGGAAGAGACCTCGCGGAAGATCGAGGAAGAAGTACGTACGCTGATCCAGACCGGCATGGATGATGCTCGCCGGATCATGACCGAGTGCCGGAAGGATTGGGAGGCGATTGCAACCGGTCTCCTGGAATATGAAACCCTGACGGGTGACGAGATTTCGGCTTTGCTCAAAGGCAATCCACCATCGCGTCCTGATCTGGGCGATGATGACACGACGCCGGGCTCGGCGGTGCCGGTGATTGGCAAACGCCGCAAGCCCAAGGGCGATGGCGGCGTTGGCGATCCGGAGCCTAATCCGGCCTGATCGCTGGGGTCCCAGCAAAAAGTCTGAAAAGCGCGGTCAGTTCGGCCGTGCTTTTTTGCTTTTGTACAACGGCTTGCCTTTCGCCTGCTGAACACTACCGTTATCCAACGAGTCAGGAACGTTCTTCTTGTCGACGGGTTCTGCCATTGCGCACCCCTCTTCGCGGGCCTTGCGCGACGAGAAACAAAGCGGAGGCTGGCAGGCTTCATGTGCAATGCGCCCCTTCACGTGTCGCTCGACACCGGACACGAAATCCTGTTGAGGCCCGTCGGCCTGGATGACGAGCCACGCTTCCAGCAAATATTCCGATCCATGTCGCCGGAGTCGCGCTATTTGCGCTTTTTCAGCGGCGCCAATCCTGTGCCCGATGCGGTTGTCCACAGTCTCGCGAATGCGGATGGCAAGGCTCATATTGCATGGGGCATTCTCGACACCAGCGAAGACGACACACCACTCATGGCAGCGGCCCATGCCATTCGCGCAGAGCCGGACAGCAAGCGAGCCGAACTCGCGCTTGGCGTACTGGACCAGTACCAGGCGCATGGTCTGTCCCGCCTGTTGATCGCGTCGGTGGCGCTCTCCTGCCGCGCGCAGGGCATTACCACGCTGGTGGCTGAAACCCTGCCCGAAAATCGAAAGGCCAACAGCCTGTTCAAGGCGCTCGGGGGCAAGGTAATTCGACCGTTGCCGCCGACGACGGTGTGGGAATTCGAAGTGGATGACCTGATCGACCAGCTCAAGCATATGGAAAAGCCGGAGGGCTTGCGAGACGTGTTCAGCACAAACGGGTAAGTGCTTGCCTCACAGATAGTTCATGGCAAGTTCAAGGGCCCGGCAGACGATGTAGATGACGAGGGCGAAAATCCAACGCCAGGCACCGACAGGTTGGGTCAGGTATTGAAGACTGTCGACACGGTCCCAAAATACATGACCATCTTCGCTCAGCGTTCGGGCGCATATAAAATGGGTGATCAGGCTGATCAATGGAATGCCGAGCCCCATGCCGGCAAGCATCGCCAGGGCTGAACGCTTCAGGCTGGACCGGAAGGACAGCCGGCTTCCAATAATGTTCCGTATTCTGATGCCCATCAGGGCCTTGCCGGGCGTATTTCCCAATTGGGAAACGCAGAATGCCTCAAGCACCGTGAAGGTCAGTGCGTGAAGCACGAGAAAGACGCCCACGAAGATATAGCCGTCGAAGAAAGCCTCATCCACCGGCCATGCCAGCAGGGTCGCCACAAAGCCGTAGATGAAGATAAGCCCCATCATGATCGCGAAAGAGGGGATCAGGCAGAGGTAGAAATCGATCCATTTGGCCAGGAAGCGAGCCCAGATGCGGGGTTTGTGCTCGGCTGCCAGGTCAATGCGGGGGCGCTCACCCTCCGGCGCCTCGCCAAAGACATCAATGTCAGGTGAAGTCGACATATAAAAAAGCCCCCATCCGGATCAACCCGGGATGGAGGCTAATTTGGATCCGCGGATCAGGAAACCCGTTCGACCATCATGTGCTTGATCTTGGCAATTGCCTTGGCCGGATTCAGGCCTTTCGGGCAGACCTGTGCACAGTTCATGATCGTGTGGCAACGATACAGCTTGAACGGGTCCTCAAGGTCGTCGAGGCGCTCGCCGGTTGCTTCATCGCGGCTGTCGATCAGCCAGCGATAGGCCTGTAGCAGGGCCGCTGGCCCCAGATACTTGTCGCCATTCCACCAGTAGGACGGGCAGGAGGTCGTGCAGGAGGCACAAAGGATACATTCGTAAAGGCCGTTCAGCTCTTCACGGTCTTCCTCGGACTGCTTCCATTCCTTTTCGGGGTCTGGCGTAACCGTCTTCAGGTATGGCTGCACATAGGCATGCTGGGCATAGAAGCTGGTCAGGTCCGGGATCAGGTCTTTCACCACCGGCTGCGAGGGCAGGGGCGCAATCGTGATGATGCCGCCCGGCAGTTCGTCGAAGCCCTTGGTGCAGGCAATCGTGTTCTGGCCGGCAATGTTCATGGCGCAGGAGCCGCAGACGCCTTCACGGCAGGAGCGGCGGAAGGCCAGCGTCGGGTCGACATTGTTCTTGATGTAGAACAACACGTCCAGGATCATCGTGCCGGCGCGATCCATGTCCACCCAATAAGTGTCCCAGCGCGGATTGCCGCCCTCTTCCGGGCTGTAGCGATAGATCCGGAACTGGCGGAGATTGGTCGCGCCTTGCGGCTTCGGCCAGGTCTTGCCCTTTTTGGGCGCGGAGCCTTTGGGGAGAGTAAGTTGAACCATGTCGTGCTCGCCTTGATGTCCTAGTAAACCCGGGCCTTGGGCTCGATGTAGCTGATTTCGTTTGAAAGCGTGTAATTGTGCACTTCGCGATAGTCGATCGTGACCTTGCCGGCCTCATCGCACCAAGCCAGCGTGTGTTTCATCCACGTTTCGTCGTTGCGCTCCGAGAAGTCTTCGCGAGCGTGCGCGCCGCGGCTTTCCTGACGGTTGGCTGCAGAGTTCACGGTGACAGCAGCCTGCGCGATCAAATTGTCGAACTCGAGGGCTTCAACAAGATCCGTATTCCAGACCATGCCGCGGTCCTTCACGTCGATCCCGGGCGCTTTCTTGTAGACTTCCTCGATGGCATCGACGCCGTCCTTCAGGACATCGCCGGTGCGGAAGACAGCACAATTGTTCTGCATGCCCTTTTGCATTTCGAGGCGGAGGGCTGCGACGGGTTGGTCGCCCGTTGCGTTGCGCAGGCGGTCAAGGCGCGCGAGGTGGCTGTCGGTTGCGCCCTTCGGCAATTCCGGCTGGGTTGCGCCCGCTTCCGTGGTGGCGCCACAGCGCTGGCCCGCAGCGCGGCCGAACACGACAAGGTCGATCAGCGAGTTGGAGCCGAGGCGGTTGGCGCCGTGCACGGAGACACAGGCCGCTTCGCCGACGGCCATCAGGCCAGGCACAACCGAATCCGGGTCGCCATTCTTCTTGGTCAGTACTTCGCCGTGATAATTGGTCGGGATGCCGCCCATATTGTAGTGAACGGTCGGAAGCACCGGGATCGGCTCTTTCGTGACGTCCACGCCAGCAAAGATTTTCGCCGTCTCGGAGATGCCCGGCAGGCGGGCCGCCAGGACTTCCGCGCCGAGATGCTCGAGATGGAGGTGGATATGATCCTTCTCCGCACCGACACCGCGGCCTTCGCGGATTTCCATGGTCATGGCACGGGAGACCACGTCGCGAGACGCGAGGTCTTTTGCTGACGGGGCATAGCGCTCCATGAAGCGCTCACCTTCGGAATTGGTCAGGTAACCGCCTTCGCCGCGCGAGCCTTCAGTGATCAGGCAGCCGGAGCCGTAGATACCGGTTGGGTGGAACTGGACGAATTCCATGTCCTGCAATGGCAGGCCGGCGCGCAGCACCATGGCATTGCCGTCACCCGTACATGTGTGAGCCGAGGTACAGGAGAAGAAGGCGCGGCCATACCCGCCGGTCGCAAGCACGACTTTCTGCGCGCGGAAGCGGTGCAGCGTGCCGTCATCGAGTTTCCACGCGGTGACACCTCGGCAAGCGCCTTCCTCATCCATGATGAGGTCGAGCGCAAAATATTCGATGAAGAATTCGGTCTCTTCCTTGACGCACTGACCATACAGTGTGTGCAGCATGGCGTGACCGGTACGGTCAGCCGCAGCACATGTCCGCTGGACAGGGCCCTGACCAAAATCACGTGTCATGCCGCCGAATGCGCGCTGGTAGATCTTGCCTTCCTCTGTTCGCGAGAAGGGCATGCCCCAATGCTCAAGCTCGTAAACCGCAGCGGGCGCTTCACGGCAAAGATATTCGATGGCGTCCTGATCGCCAAGCCAGTCTGACCCTTTGACCGTGTCGTACATATGCCAGCGCCAGTCATCCTCGCCCATATTGCCGAGCGAGGCGGCAATGCCACCTTGTGCAGCCACCGTGTGGGAGCGCGTTGGAAAGACTTTGGAGATACAGGCCGTTTTCAGGCCTGCCTGTGCGGCGCCCAAAGCTGCGCGGAGGCCAGAGCCGCCGGCGCCAACAACCACGACATCATATGTATGGTCGGTCCAGGTATAATTGCTCATCTTATGTTTCTCCCGCGAGGCTAGACGCCCGCGCCAATCCAGATTTTGAGAACCGACAGGGCCACCGTCACGAACAGCGCGATGCACGCAAAGCTGTTCAGGATGAGCAGGGCCGACTTGGTTCCTGTCTTCGCGATATAGTCCTCGATCACCACTTGCATACCAATGCGCATGTGAAAGAACGCCGCGCCGGCAGTCAGAATCAGCAGGATGGCGTTCCAGGGCTTGGCGGCCCATGCCTGAGCGTCAACGATATCGCCGCTCATCGCGTTGATGATGGAGTAGACGAACCACGGTACGAGGAATATCAGCGCGATCGCGGACACGCGCTGACGAATATGGGTTTCGGTGCCGGACTTGGCCGAGCCGAGGCCACGAGCCATTTTGGCTGGCGTAATGAAATCGTGTGAAGACATGTCCGTCGCCCCCTAAAGCCAGGTCGTTGCGGCGAAGATGGCCGCAGCGCCAATAACGGCGAAAAGATAGATAAACACCGACACGGTGCTGGCTGTTTTGGGGTCAAATCCGATATGCGGCCCATCCCAGAGCAGGTGACGGATGCCATTCGCGAAATGATAGAGTACCGCGACAGCCCACAGGAACAGGATGACCTGACCATACCAGGCTGAGATGACGCTTTCGATCACACTATACCATTCGGCATTTGTCGCGAGCGCGACGATCCAGGCGGTGATAAGAAAGCTTCCGAAATACAGGGCTGTGCCGGTAATTCGGTGGGTGATGGACGCGGCCATCGTAATGTGGAAACGCCAGATCTGGAGATGTGGCGACAATGGGCGAGGATCTGCCCGGGAAGTGCTTGCCATGAGGGATGACCTTGCTTGCCTGCAATGAACGCTTTGGCTTGGGTTCTAGGTTTCTCTATGGTCCTGTCAACGCCACAGGGCTAGGGAGCGACAATATGAAACCTTTTCTTTTTGCACTTGCCGCAGGGGCGCTCACAGCTGTGCTGGCACTGGGAGCTGCTGCAGATCCGCTCGACGCGCTGATTCCAGCCTATGAGTCTTATGTGGACGCCGTCAGTCCTGAAGATGCAGCACGGGAAGAGAATCGCGCGCCAGATCGCTGGGCGGATGTTCGGCCGACCTCTATTGCTGCCCAAACGGACGCCGCGCGGGCCCTTCTGAAAGATGTGCAAAAAGCTGAAACCGAGCATGTCATTGATCAGGCGATCCTGATTCGCCTGTTGAAATCGGACATCAACTGGACGGAGACTGATTCGGCCCGCATCCCGTTTACGGGTGACTGGGGTTTTCAGGCCGAACCTGTCTTTGCCGCAATGCGGACAGATATCGACAGCGTGGAATCCGCCGAGGCCTGGATTGCACGCCTGAACGACGTGCCACGCTATTTCGCCGAGAATATCGAGAATATGAGGCGCGGGATCGAAACCGGGTGGACCGCCAACCGGGATCCCCTTGAAACCGTGATCGACCAGATCCGGGAACAGATCATGGACGATGCGTCTGAAAGCGGCCTGTACGCGCCGTTCAAGGCTCTACCGGAAGACATGGACCCCGAAATCGCTGCGCGTCTCAGGGCGGAAGGCCTTCGGGCGACCGCTCGTGCCATTTCCGCCTATCTGGATGTCCTGCGCTTCCTTGAAATCGAGTACCGGCCGTATCTGCGTCAGGGTGCAGGAATCGCAGATCTCGAGAATGGACGCGAGGTTTATGCTGCGGCGGTTGAACACTACACGGCCGGGGCGGGCTACAGTCCGGAAGAGATCCATCTTCTTGGCCAGTCGGAAGTCGCGCGGATCCGCTCCGAGATGGAACAAATCATCGCAGAAATCGGCTTTGAAGGCAGCTTTGAGGATTTCCTGACCTATCTGAGGACCGATCCGCAATTCTACGCCCAGTCTGCCGATGAGCTGATGGAGGCTGCCGAAGAAATCTCCTCACGCTTGCGCGCCAGTTTGCCGGATTATTTCGGGACGCTTCCGGAGCTGGAATTTGAGGTCCAGCCCGTGCCAGATTCGATCGCGCCGGGCTATACGACCGGCCGTTATGTGTCGGGCGACCCGGAAGAGGGGCGCCCCGGCATTTACCTTGTGAATACCTATGCCCTCGACCAAAGACCCCTTTATGAATTGCCCGCCTTGTCTGCGCATGAGGCCGTTCCTGGCCATCATCTTCAGATTGCGCTGGCCCAGGAAATGTCGGACCAGCCGGACTTCCGGAAGAACTATTATGCGACAGCCTTCGGTGAAGGCTGGGGTCTCTATGCCGAGCGAATCGCGGGCGAAGCCGGGATCTATCGCACGCCCTATGAACGCTTCGGCGCGCTGTCTTATGAAATGTGGCGGGCTTGCCGGCTTGTCGCGGATACGGGCCTGCACTGGTATGGCTGGACACGGTCACAAGCCGAAGCGTGTTTCATTGAGAATTCCGCGCTCGCCCCGCTGAACATCCAGACGGAGGTGACACGCTATATCGGCTGGCCGGGGCAGGCGGTTGCCTACAAGGTGGGCGAGCTAAAATTCCGGGAGCTGCGGGCCAAGGCGGAACTTGAACTGGGTGAGGATTTCGATCTACGCGCATTTCATGATGCGGCGCTTGCAGAGGGCGCTGTACCCCTCGATGTGCTGGAAGTGCGCATCGATGACTGGATTGATACACAACAAATCAGTCCCTCGGCTCCCAATGTCTTGCCAAACTGAGCCTTCATGAAACTCACCATTATCGAGACCGGGCTCGTGCCTGAACCCATCCGGGCGGATTTTGCGGATTATCCGGAGATGTTCCGGAACCTGATATCTGCCGCAGACCCGGATATCGAGTATGAAACCGTGTCGGTCATTCAGGGAGAGCCTTTACCTGATATCGCCGGGCTGGAGGCGATCCTCATCACGGGCTCTCCTGCGGGCGTGTATGATGACTATGACTGGATCGCGCCGCTGATGCAGTTCATCCGGGATGCGGCCTCAGCCAGCGTGCCACAAATCGGTATCTGTTTCGGTCATCAGATCATGGCGGAGGCATTGGGCGGAAAGGTCATCAAATCTCCCAAGGGCTGGGGGATCGGTCGGCATTCCTATGATGTGAAAGCATGTCCCGACTGGATGGGGGGCGACTGCCCGGCAACGATTTCCGTGCCGGTCAGCCATCAGGATCAGGTCGTTGAATTGCCGCCGGGTGCCAGCGTGCTGGCGCGGTCGGATTTCACGCCATTTGCGGCAATAGAGTATGGCAAGACACCGGCCATTTCATTTCAGTGTCATCCGGAATTTGATGCTGACTATTCGGCCGCGCTCTACACGATCCGAAAGGGGCGTCCGCTGGCCGAAAACGCTGTCGAAATGGCGATCGGGTCGCTGGAACAACCGCTCGACAATCAGCGTTTGGGACGCTGGATCGCCCGGTTCCTGACTCAGTCCTGAGCGGGGGCAGGGGGCATCCGCCCTTGAAACTCGCAGGTTTCCCCTGTGGCGCGAAACCTGCATACTCTTTGTCGAAGTGACACATTCGTGTTGTAGGGACGCACAAAATCTTCGGAGACGTACGCATATGATGCCCAAACCGCTGGCTGACATTAAGCCAAACACGCTGGAGTTCGAGACCCTGCCGCTGGTGAAGCCAACAGGCTTTCGCGAATATGATGCGCGTTGGTGGTTCAACGGAATCGGTAAGGAGAAGGCACCGGAACTGAATTTCACCGGTGTTCAGGCGCTGGGCCTCGGCATGGCAACGCTGTTCCATGAATTGGGGGTCGAGCCCAAAGTAGTGACCGGGCATGATTTCCGCTCGATCAGTCAGCCGATCAAGAACGCGCTTATTCTCGGCATGGTGCAGGGCGGCTGTGAAGTACTGGATGTGGGCCTCGCCCTGTCGCCAATGGTGTATTGGGCCCAGTTCGAGCTGGATGCAGCCTGCTGTGCCATGGTGACAGCGAGCCACAACGAAAATGGCTGGACCGGGGTCAAGATGGGGGCCGACAAGCCGCTGACATTCGGACCAGTTGAGATGGGCCGCCTGAAAGAAATCGTCATGGGTGGCGAGTTTCAGCCCCGTGCGGGCGGCGGTCATTTCCGGGTCGATGATTTGCGGGACAAGTATATCAAGGCAGTCGTTGGCGATACGAAGCTTAGTCGTCCGATCAAGGTGATTGCGGCGTGTGGCAATGGCACTGCGGGCGCTTTTGCGCCGGATGCGTTGCGTATGATGGGCGCAGAAGTTGTCGAGATGGACTGCAACCTCGACAACACGTTCCCGAAATACAATCCCAACCCGGAAGATGCAGAAATGCTGCATGAAATGTCGAAGGCCGTGAAAGATCTTGGCGCAGATGTCGCGCTCGGTTTTGACGGTGATGGCGACCGCTGTGGTGTTGTGGACAATACAGGCGAGGAAATCTTTGCTGACAAGATCGGCCTGATGTTGGCGCGCGATTTGTCGAAACTCTACAAGGACGCGACTTTCGTCGTCGATGTGAAGTCAACCGGCCTCTACAAGACCGATCCCGTGCTGAAGGAAAACGGTGCGACGGTCGATTACTACAAGACCGGCCATTCCTACATCAAGCGCCGCACCAATGAGTTGGGCGCGCTGGCAGGTTTTGAAAAGTCCGGTCATTTCTTCTTCCAGCCTCCAATTGGGCTTGGTTATGATGATGGGCTGGTTGCGGCGAAGGCCATTCTCGAAATGCTGGATCGCAATCCGGGCAAGACAATGGCCGATATGAAGGGGGAGCTGGGCGTTGCCTATACTTCGCTCACCATGTCACCGCATTGCGATGATGAAACCAAATATGGTGTCGTTGACAAGATGGTCGCAGAATATGAAGGCCTGAACGGTACTGAAATCCTTGGTCGGAAAGTCATTGACGTGAATACTGTCAATGGTGCCCGTGTGACACTGGAAGACGGGTCCTGGGTTCTTATACGTGCGTCCTCCAACAAGCCGGAACTGGTTGTGGTGGTTGAATCCATGACGAGCGCCGATGATATGCGGGGCCTCTTCCACAAGGAAATCAAGCCGCGCCTCGGCAAGCATCCGGAAGTCGGAGCATACAATCAGGAAATCTGATCCCGTTCTGCCAAGGGAAACTCTTTAGAACATGATCAGGCCTGTATCGCCCGGAGCGGGCCTGATCCATTTTAACCGGGCATAATGTCTCGCAGCAACCCGCGTGGGCCGGTGGGAAGTGCCCTCTGGTGAACTGGCCAGAATGGCACACTCAGCCCCTTGACCAACTGGCATAAAAATCGCACCCCCTGCCGCGAAGACACTAGTATCTTGTGAGGATTTTTCATGCGCGTTGCGATGATTGGAACGGGCTATGTCGGCCTTGTCAGCGGAGCCTGTTTTGCCGATTTTGGGCACGTTGTAACATGCGTCGACAAGGATGCATCCAAGATTGAAAAGCTGGAAGCCGGCATCATGCCGATTTTCGAGCCCGGGCTCGACAGCCTGGTTGAGAAGAACGTCAAGGAAGAGCGCCTGTTCTTCACGACCGAAGCCAAGGATGCGATCCGTGATGCGGACGCCGTCTTCATTGCGGTCGGCACGCCCTCACGGCGCGGCGATGGACATGCAGACCTGTCCTATGTCTACGCGGCGGCTGAAGAGATCGCCGAACTCATGGATGGCTTCACCGTGATCGTCACCAAATCGACTGTTCCGGTCGGTACGGGCGATGAAGTTGAGGAAATCATCCGCAAGAAGCGCCCTGATGGCGAATTTGCTGTCGTGTCCAATCCTGAATTCCTGCGTGAAGGCGCGGCGATCAAGGACTTCAAGATTCCCGACCGTGTGGTTGTTGGAACCGATGATGATCGCGCCCGTGAAGTCATGCAGGAACTCTATCGTCCACTCTTCCTGAATGAGACGCCGATTCTGTTTACGGCCCGGCGTACTTCTGAACTGATCAAATACGCCGCCAACGCCTTCCTCGCTGTGAAGATCACCTTCATCAATGAGATGGCGGATCTTTGCGAAAAAGTCGGCGCGAACGTTCAGGAGGTCTCTCGCGGAATTGGCCTGGATGGTCGGATCGGCAAGAAATTCCTGAATGCCGGTCCCGGCTATGGGGGGTCCTGTTTCCCGAAAGACACGCTGGCGCTGACCAAGACGGCCAACGACCATAATTCTCCCGTTCGCATCGTCGATACGGTGGTTGAGGTGAACGCGGCGCGCAAGAAGGCAATGGCCGAGAAGGTCATTGCGGCCATGGGCGGCGACGTGAACGGCAAGACAATTGGTGTGCTGGGTCTCGCGTTCAAACAAAACACGGATGACATGCGCGACGCGCCAAGCCTGGACATCATTCCGGCTCTGCAAGCGGCCGGTGCCAAGATCCGGGCATATGATCCGGAAGCTATGGATGAAGCAGCGCATCTGCTGAGCGATATCGAATTCGCAAAGAGCGCGTATGACGCCGTTCAGGATGCCGACGCGATGGTGATTATCACTGAATGGGACCAGTTCCGCGCATTGGATTTTGAAAGAATCAAGGAAGCCCTCAGCACAAACATTGTGGTAGACCTCCGGAACATCTATTCACCGGACGACATGGCGGCTCGTGGTTTCAAGTATACATCCATCGGTCGCCCGTCTATCTGAGGCGCTTAGGCAAACAGGATCCTGAACATGAAATTCTTCGTAGATACCGCAGACACTGGCGATATTGCTGAACTGGCGGCGACCGGACTGATTGACGGGGTTACCACCAACCCGTCACTCATCGCGAAGTCGGGCCGCCCATTCGCGGATGTCGTCAAGGAGATCTGCGAGATCGTACCCGGCCCGGTCAGCGCGGAAGTTGTTGCGACCGACTATGACGGGATGATCTCTGAAGGCCGTAAATTGGCGAAGATCGCTGACAACGTTGCCGTAAAGCTTCCGCTGACGCTGGAAGGCCTGAAGGCCTGCCGGACGCTGTCGGATGACGGCACGATGGTCAATGTCACGCTTTGCTTCTCGGCTAACCAGGCGCTGTTGGCGGCCAAAGCCGGCGCAACATTCATCTCGCCTTTCATCGGACGTCTCGACGACATCAATGTCGACGGCATGGAGCTGATCGCTGATATTCGCCAGATCTATGACAATTACCTGTTTGATACGGAAATTCTTGCTGCGTCGATCCGGACAGCCAATCACGTCAAACTATCGGCGCTGGCTGGCGCAGATGTGGCGACCATGCCGCCATCTGTCATCAAGGGCCTCGTCAAGCATCCGTTGACCGACAAGGGTCTGGAAACCTTCCTGGCTGACGCAGCGAAGGCCGGCATCAAGGTCTGATCGACATGGCAATGCCAGACGGCCCTCAAGGCCGCGTCCTCATTATCGCCGGATCTGATTCCGGCGGTGGTGCGGGTATTCAGGCTGATATCAAGGCGGTCACCATGCTTGGCGGTTATGCGATGACCGCCATCACCGCCATCACAGCGCAAGATACGCGCGGCGTACATGGCGTGTGGCCAGTGCCCCTTGAGGGCGTGATCGGGCAGATGCGGGTCACGCTTGCGGACATCGGCGCCGACGCAATCAAGACTGGTATGCTGGGGTCCGCCCCTTTGGTCGAAGCGGTTGCGGAACTGTTGTCGGAGCGTGCTCAATTGGTGCCGCGTGTCATCGACCCTGTCATGGTCGCGACATCGGGTGACCGGTTGGTTGACGCAAAAGCGGTTGAGGCGATCCGGTCCGAACTTGTCCCGAACGCGCGCCTCGTGACGCCCAACGCCCCCGAGGCGGAAGTATTGACCGGGAAGGCGGTGGATACGGTCAGTGGCCAGCGCCGTGCCGCTGAGGCCCTGCTGGAACTTGGTGCGAATGGCGCGCTGGTCAAAGGCGGGCATATTGGCGGAGATGTCATCACGGATGTGTTGCAGACGACGACGGGTGAATGGGTGTTTGAAAGCCGCAGGATCGAGACGAGTTCGACCCATGGAACGGGTTGCACACTGGCGTCGGCCATTGCCGCGCTTCTGGCACAAGGAAAAAGTGTTCCGGACTCGGTTGAACAGGCCCGGGAATACTTGCTGAGAGCGATTCGCGCGGCCAAGGGGTTCGGGACCGGCCATGGTCCGGTTCATCATGGTTGGGTACTTGACGAGGAATAGACCGCCTCAACGACCGTTCAGAAATCATCGTTTTTCCAAGTACGCGTCCCGTGGCATTCAGTCGTCCTGATTGGAGACTCTGTCATGCCGACTTTGCCGTTCTACCAAATTGACGCCTTTGCTTCAAAGCCATTCGAAGGCAACCAGGCGTGCATCATGCCGCTGGAGACATTCTTGCCGGATGAAACCCTGCAGGCGATTGCGGCAGAAAACAACGTCGCCGAGACGGCCTATATCGTTCCGGCGGGGGAGGGAGTGTGGACGCTTCGCTGGTTTACGCCGTCGGTTGAGGTTCCCCTTTGCGGTCACGCCACTCTTGGAACTGCACATGTGCTGTACCAGGAGCTTGGGTACACCGGTGAGGCAATTGCGTTCGACACGATGAAGTCCGGCCGCCTGCATGTTCGGCGTTTGAAAGATGGACGATTGGAAATGGACTTTCCATCGGCCCCCATTCAAGAAATTCCGGTAACGGATGAGGTAGCGGATGCGCTTGGCACGCGCCCTGTTCAGGCTTGGGGCGGCATGTTCTATGCGGCTCGCTTTGAAACACCCGAGGACGTACGTGCACTCAAACCGAACCTGAAGGCGCTAAAAAATCTTGGCGCGCCGGGTGAAGGCTGGGATCGTGGGAATTTCGGGTGCTTTGCCGCTGGCGGGGATCGTGTCACCGTAACCAGCCGCTTCTTCGCGCCAGGAAGCGGAATCGATGAAGACCCTGCAACAGGTAGTTGGCACACGATGCTGGCGCGGGTCATGAGCGAGCGATTTGGTCTGGACGAGATGTCTTGCTACCAAGCCTATCCGGGCCGGGGCGCAAAGATCGATACGCGTCTTGAAGGCGATCGCGCCAAGCTTGTCGGTCGTGCAGTAACAGTGATCGAGGGCAGCTTCCGTCTCTGAATCCTTATTCACTGCCCCAAGGCGCAGGAGGTGGCGCAACGGGTTGTGAAGTAACGAACTCGATTCGGAAAAAGCGTTTCGGGCGCTTCATCTCATAAGCGAACAAATTGTCTGACGGACGCACCTCGATCGCCCAGGTATTGTCTTTTGACTGGGGAATGCCTTCAGAATCGAACAGGGCTTTCGTGGCATCATCCGCCGGAAAGGCCATGCGGCTGGCGCTGGCCTGGTCATTACGTGCGCCGCCATACCATGTGACCTCATCGGGGCTGCCATCCTCATGCGTGTGCGCATGGTGCAAGGCCAGGCGGGGTCCCTCACTGTGGAGGACCCAGACACGGGAGCGATCATCGCCGACATGAAGCGGAATACGGACTTCCTGCGGAGAACAATCCCGAACATGCATGACGATACGCTCTGTGCGCCATGCATCATCTTCTGGATCTTTGCTGACAATCTCGCCCTCAAAAGCCTGTCCGCACAGGGCAGTCAATCGAGACAGGAATTCTGCGTCCGAATCCTGTTTTGCTGGCTGGCCGCAGGCGGCTGCCAGAGCCAGAACGACAAGGCTGGCGCGTAGTGGGCGCTTCATCATGGATCTTTCTCTAGTGGCGGAAGTGGCGCATACCGGTGAAGACCATGGCGAGGCCAGCCTCGTCGGCGGCGGCGATGACTTCATCGTCGCGGATCGATCCACCCGGCTGAATGACGGCTGTTGCGCCCGCTGAAGCGGCCTGAAGCAGCCCGTCTGGGAACGGAAAGAATGCGTCGGATGCGGCAACGCATCCTTTGGTCTTTGGCTCAGGCCAGCCTGCGATGTCTGCGGCGTCCTCTGCTTTGCGCGCGGCAATGCGTGCGGAGTCAATCCGGCTCATCTGTCCTGCGCCAATACCCATAGTAGCGCCGTCTTTGGCGTAGATGATGGTGTTGGACTTCACATGCTTGGCGACGCGCCAGGCGAACAGCATGTCATTCAATTCCTGCTCGGTTGGGACTTTCTTCGTCACGACCTTCAGGTCGGCCTTGCCGATGCGGCCAAAATCACGATCCTGCATCAGGAAGCCACCGGAGACCGTCTTGACGAACCGGCCAGTCGAAGCCGGGTCCGGCAGGCCTTCCGTAATCAGGAGGCGGAGGTTTTTCTTTTTGGCAAACACTGCTTCAGCGGCTGCATCTGCTCCGGGTGCTATGACGACTTCTGTGAAGACCTGGGAAATTTCCTGAGCGGTTGCTTCGTCCAGCGGGCGGTTCAGCGCGACGATCCCGCCAAAGGCAGAAGTCGAGTCACATGCCAGTGCCGAACGATAGGCTTCGATGATGCTCCGGCCTTGCGCGACGGCGCATGGATTGGCGTGCTTGATGATGGCGACGGCAGGGATCTCATCACCCAGTTCGCCAATCAGTTCATAGGCGGCATCTGTGTCATTGATGTTGTTGTAGGACAGTTCCTTGCCTTGCAGTTGTTTTGCTGTTGCCACGCCGGGACGTTTCTCGCCGGTCACGTAGAAGGCGGCTTTCTGGTGCGGGTTTTCGCCGTAGCGCAGCGATTGCTGGAGCTTGCCCCCAAGGCTGGCCCAGTCTGGAGCGTTCTCGCCAAGTTGGTCTGCATACCAATTGGAAATTGCGGAATCATAGGCCGCTGTGCGGGCATAAGTTTTCGCGGCCAGCTTGCGGCAGAGGCTGACGCTGACATGGCCATCATTTGTCTCCATTTCAGCAAGCACTGCGTCGACATCAAAGCCATCGGTACAGACGGCGACGAAGGCACCATTTTTTGCCGCCGCGCGCAGCATGGCCGGACCACCGATATCGATGTTCTCGATGCAAGTGTCGAAGTTTGCGCCAGAGGCAACCGTCGCCTCAAACGGATAGAGATTTACATAAATCAGGTCGATCGCGCCAATTCCGTGTGTTTCGGCATCTTTCACATGGGAGGGATTGTCGCGCAGATAGAGCAGACCGCCATGCACCGCCGGGTGAAGCGTCTTGACCCGGCCGTCCATCATTTCCGGAAAGCCTGTCAGGTCGGCAACATCTTTCACATCCAGGCCGGCTTCTTTCAGAAGTTTCGATGTGCCGCCGGTGGAGACCAGTTCGACCCCTTTGGCGGCAAGCTTTTGAGCTTGTTCCACCAGTCCGGTCTTGTCGGACACGGAAAGCAGGGCGCGGCGAATGCGAACGGGAGCTCCGCGGGTGGCGGCATCTGTCATGTTGAGAATTCCTTTGGCGCAGGCTGAATGCTTGTGCCGCGGGGCGTATCATGACCGCGGCGTGGGTCAAGCGCTCCAGCGTCGCGCCTTTTCGGCTCGCTCGCTGGCATATTCCGGAACGAGAACGCCCAACAGTCGAAGGGCTTCAGAGCGTTCGCGCCGGGATGCCGCCTCGATCAGCTCCCCGAGCCGCTTTTCAAAAAGCTCGGAAGGCGCATGCAGGTTTTCGAGCTGCCAGATGCCGTCCACTTTGGTGGAGACTACGGCTTCATGCTCATAGGTCAGCACCTCATGCATCTTTTCGCCATCGCGCAGGCCGGTCGTGGTGATCTTGATGTCGACACCCGGAACCAGGCCCTTCATGCGGATCATGGTTTCGGCCAATTGCAGGATCGGCATGGGTTCGCCCATATCCAGAACGTAGAGGCCGGTTTCTGATGTGCGATCCTGAAGTGCGGCCGACTGAAGGACGAGCGAAGAGGCTTCCTCGACGGTCATGAAGTATCGGGTCACGCCGGGATCAGTCAGAGTGACAGGGCCGCCCGCCGCGATCTGGCGCTCGAACAAGGGAACCACTGATCCTGATGAGCCAAGTACATTTCCGAAGCGAACAATAGACGCGGCCATGCCGGTTTGCGCTGCAACCCGAGATACGGCCATCTCGGCCAGGCGTTTGGTGGCGCCCATGACATTGTCCGGATCGACCGCTTTGTCCGTGGAGATAAAGACAAAGCTCTTCGCGCCGACTGCCGCTGCGGCTTTGGCCGCGTTCACTGCGCCCGCCACATTGGTCAGAATGGCTTCGCAAATGTTACGTTCCATCAAGGGAACATGCTTCAGCGCCGCCGCGTGGATGACGACATCCGGCTTTGCGCGCGTGAACACGTCGCGGACACGGTTCATATCGCGAACATCGCCCAGTCGGGCCGTGCGCCGGTTGGGAGGCAGGATGCCCGCCAATTCCATGTCGATTGAGTAGAGATTGAATTCTGAGGCATCGAACACGGTAATAGAGGCAGGCTCGAGCCGCGCGACTTGGCGTGTAAGCTCCGAGCCAATCGTTCCGCCACCACCTGACACCAGGACATTCGCATTGCTCAGAAGAGCGCGGACCGGCTCGATGCAGAGATGACGTTCCGGGCGCGACAGCAAGTCGGACGGGCGAACGGGCTCCAGCACTTGTGCCGTTTCATCCCGATTCAGCGCCATGATTTCGGCGCCATGATTAGAAGCGGTCTCAAGTACCCGGATCGTCGTCTCGCGTTTACGTGCAGCGCCCGTCACAGCCACCCATGGCGTTTGTTTATAGCGCACCGTCAACACTTCAATCAGGTCGCCCAATTCGTCGAGAGAGCCGAGAATTGGAATGCCGCGAATGGCGCGGCCCGGCTCGGTTGCCTCCACGTCGACCAGTCCGAGCAGGCGAATCTTGCTGCTTTGGGCCGATGACTGGATGCGGCGAATGACCTGAACACAGCTCTGCGAATCACCAACGAGAAGAACCGGCTGACCGTTCTTGGCGACCGGGCTGAAGATTTGAAACGGCTCGTGTGTCGTGCGGGAGAGAGCGAACATGCGTCCGGCGAACAGGCCAAGCGTCCACAAGATGAGCGCAACGCTCAATGTGGCGAAGGGCGTGGCCAGCAACCCGTTCAACATGAGCATGACCGGCAAGTAGATCAGGGCTGCAAGACAAACCCCCTGGAAAATCCGCACCGCATCCGGCCAGCCCATATGACGCCAGACCTGCTTCTGGATGCCAAGCACGAGGAAAGATAGTGCGACGGCTGCAGCGAAGAAGGCGGTGCTGATGGCGATCGAATTGAAGGGCAAGTCAGCGCGGGGCGCCTCGGACGACCAGACCAGTAATCCGGAAAACGCCATGGCAATGATCGCGATGCTGATGTCGAACCCGAGGGTCAGCGTCATGGCGCGTCGAGCGGCCTGTTTTGGCGTCATGCGGATCTTTCCTTCAGAAATGCCCAGCGAATACAATTCGGCGGCTGTTGTCCGTCCCCGTTAGGATCTGCAAAACCAGCCATAACGATTTGCTCGGGTCTTTCAACCACGCCGCGCGCAAGATAAACTGTACGTTCAAGGCGCGCACCTTCATGGCTTGTCTTGAACTTCCAGACCGTACCATCATCGCACACCAAACGAATGGCATCTCGGCCCATGATCGCTGTGACCGTTGGATGTAGGTGAAAGCGAATTTCAAAGCCAATGAACTTCCGGTCATCCGACGGTGGCTGGGAGACTGGCCTCACAAGGGAGTCCTCGCCCGTCAATCGCTGGCCATCGCCCGACATGAAAAGGCGGCGACGGTGCAGCAATCCACACGGTGCCTTGTATCCGCCATGCTGCGCATCCAGCCATATCTCGTCGCCCTCTTCCAAACGCTTGGCCGAAATACCTTCCGGTCCATGGGCAGAAAGTAGACGTGATTCGTCATTCAGTGAGAATGTAGATGAGTCCCGACCCGCCAGGATCAGTGTGGAGTGGGCTCCCGTGCGCCGCACGGCGGCTTGCCAGTCCACATTCACCTCGGCGCTATAACCGCAAGACGTAACAAGACGGCTTGGTCCGTCCGAGAGCTCGAATCCAAGCGCGCCTGCATGGGCAAAATCGCTGAAGGGGCGCTCGGGCGCTTCGCCACAATCGAGGATCAGCCGAAGGTTATTTTTTTCAAGCTTCTGAAAGCCGGATTTGGGCGCGAAAGTGAACCGGCGGGGTGGAGAGGACAAATGGGCGAGCGCCGCCTCGACAACTTCCGGTCTCTCCTCGTCGCTATCATTGAACGGGCTGAGCGCGCCGTCGCCGGCTCGAAAAAAAGCGACCATTGCGCCCATCCGTGAAACCCACTTCTCAAAGAAGTCCGGTTCCGGATGCCCAGCGCGTCGGAACAGGTCCCGAAGCGTCAGAAGATGCACAAGAGCGCGCAGGTTTCGCGACGGGCTGCGGCTTACATGCCCACCATCGGGAAGGATTTGCGCCGTGCATTCTGCGTCCAGTCTTGCGAGGGCGGTCTCCAGGCTCATTGCGCGGTCTATGCACAATGCGCCTGCAACGATTGTGACCGCACCGTACCAGCGCGCTTTGGGATCGGTTGCCGCGTCGATTTGATCAGAAAGATAGCGGATTTGCCGAACCAGGCATTCCGACCGGGTTCGTTGGGCATCTGCGGAGCCTGATTCGAAAAGAGCCGCGCCGCACAACATCCAGTTCCAACACCTCACGCTGGTAGGCGCCAGCCTCCAGGAGAAACCATTGAAGCTTCCATGGGATTCGATCCAGTCGTCGACAAAGCGTCTGGCACGTTCTGCCCCAAGGTCGCCCTGATCAAACAGGTCAGGCAGCCATGAAAACCGATGCAGCCGATCGGCGAAGTGTTTGGAGGGAAGGGGACTCGACCATGGGGGTTGGCCCGGCGCGAGGGTCAGACGCTCCATGCCGATGCGCCATATGTCCTGCATCAGCGCTTCGCCGCGCCGGTCATCCGTCGGCACAATGGGAGTCAGATGATGGGAAAACGCATCTGGAATTGGCCCAGACAGCTTCAGGCGCTGCAGGACACCGACTTTGGCATCATCGCCACAAGCTCCACGAAACCTGCGCCAGAGAGCGGCGTCATCTGCGCCGGTTCTCGTGCGGTCAGCAAGGATTTCGCTATCTCCGCCTCCCACGTCCACCGTCCATTCCGTCAAGAACTATACTTTTAGATTTGGTCTGAGCGACCTGATATTGTCAGCATAGGCTGACCCGCCGCCCTTGAAAACGGCTGATCCGGCGACAATCGCATTTACACCTGCAGCGATGGCTTTTGGGGCAGTCTCCGAATTGAGGCCGCCATCAATCTCCAGAATGATGTCCCGGCCCGTCGAATCGATCATCTGGCGCAGCTGTTCGACCTTGCGCAACTGGCTGTCGATAAAGGTCTGACCGCCGAAACCGGGATTGACTGACATCACCAGGATCAGGTCGATATCGTCCAGTATGGGCTCCATGATGCTGGCGGGTGTGCCCGGATTTAAGGCAATTCCCGGCTTCATGCCGGCAGCGCGAATCGCCTGAATCGTGCGATGAATATGTGGTCCGGCTTCCGGATGAACCGTGAGGATGTTTGCGCCAGCCTTCGCAAAGGCAGCAATGAACGGGTCCACGGGGGCGATCATCAGGTGCACATCGAACGGCTTATCCGTGCATTTGCGGAGCTTTTCGATCACCGGAGGGCCAAAGGTCAGGTTTGGCACGAAATGCCCATCCATGACGTCGATATGGATCATGTCTGCGCCAGCATGGTCTATGGCGGCAATCTCTTCACCAAGGCGAGAGAAATCTGCAGAGAGAATCGAGGGGGAAATCAACACGTCGCGCATGCGCAATCCCTAAGCTGGAACAGCCGGCCACACAAGGTGGCCGGCTGTCCGAAAGTGTAGAGATCGGGCCTAGTAGCCGCCGGCCGGAACCAGTTTCCAACCATCAGCCCCGGCAATGATATCGACTGGTGTACCTGGCGCGATATAGACATCCGCGCCCTGAATGATTTCCTTCACGTCACCCGTCGAGAAACGGACAATGTAGGCATAACCCTGTTGCTTGCCGACGGCCTTGCCAGCTGCGTTACCGGCGATGCCGCCGATGACGGCGCCACCAATGGCTCCCGCAGTCTGGGCCTTGTCGCCGCCACCTAGCTCGGAGCCTGCCAGACCGCCCAACACGGCGCCTGTTGCGGTACCAATCAGGGACCGGTCCGATTGGATCGTTACGGCGCGCACCGAAGTCACTGTACCGGTATAAACGGTAGAAGCCTGACCGACCGCACCTGGCGTGGCTGTCCCAGCGCCATAATTGCTTGCACATCCGGTGAGTGCCAAAGCGAGGGCAGCAAATGCGCCCGCAGCAACTTTCCGGGGAGAAAATTCGGTAATCATGTTGAGTGCTCCCTGCACATTAGATGGGTTATCATTGCACAATTCGCCCTGAATGGCAGATGAACTCTGCGAGACCTTTTTGTGGCAAGTCTGTTTACCGCTTGAAAACCATGCGCGGATTGAAATCGATCAAGTCCGCTGCAGGCGCGCAATGTAGAAGGCATCATGCCCCGCGCCGTCTTGCGGCAGGGTCAGCAGATCGCCCTCCGGCGTCAGGCAATGCTCGAAACCGGGAATTTCTGCTTCGGATACAGGCTGACGTGAATAAAGCCCCGCCGTAATCGCCTGATCGACGATATTGCGTCCTTCGGAGTCAAGCGGGGTGCAGACGCAATAGACGACGATGCCGCCCGACGTGACCATGTCGGCGGCGGCTGTCAGGAGGCGCGTCTGCGCTGCCGGGAAGCGATCAATTTCTTCCTCTCGCTTGATCCATGCGCCCTCTGGATGACGTCTCAAGGTGCCAAATGCGGAGCAAGGGGCATCCAGTAGCAATCTGTTCACCGGAATCTCCGGGCGCCATTCATCGGCATTGGCCGCAACGATGTCTGCAGACAAGCCCGTTCGCGCAAGGTTTTCCCTGAGGCGCTCCAATCTCGGCTTGGACCGATCGACGGCAGTCACTTTCGCACCGGTGGCCGCCAGTTGAAGTGTCTTGCCGCCTGGCGCCGCGCACAAATCCACGACCTGATCGGTCCTGGTCACATTGAGCAGTTTTGCGGGTAGGGCAGCGGCGGCGTCCTGAACCCACCAGCCGCCTGCTTCAAACCCGGGCAGGGCCTCGACATTCGCGCTGTTCAGCCGGACAGAACCGGTCGGCAATAGGTCGCCACCGGTTGCACTAGCAACATCGCGTGGGTCGGTCCTTGCAGACAGGAAGATAGGCGGCTCGTCCAATTGGTGCGTGGCAAGTTGTTCCGCGCCATCGGCGCCAAGATCATTCGTGAACCGGCTGGCCAGCCAATCCGGCCAGATCAGGCGCGCGGGCATTGCATCAAGGTCAGGCGGTGTGTCGGCTGCGCGCCGTAACACGGCGTTCAGAAAACTTCCGCCCGAACGCGCATCCGGCCAGCCCTTGGCCGCTTCAACCGTCTCCGACACAGCGGCATGAGGTGGTGTTTCCAGCCGCCAAAGCTGCACTACGCCAACGCGCAATAGGGCGCGAATGGCAGGGCTGGTGGCGTTGAGTGGTCGCGACAGCAGGGGTGAGAGACCCGCATCGATGCGGCCAAGTTCGCGCAGGGCGGCGCTCGCCATCAGTCGGGCAAAGCCCCGATCTGGCCCTTCCAGCCCGTTGAAGTTGTCAGATTTGAGCATCGCCTCGTCCAGCGTGCGGCGGCTGTCCAGCGCCAGCATGAGCAATTCGGCTGCGGCGCGCCGTGCCAGGGCGCCGCTCATGAGTCTGGCGCCATGATCAGCCCCACGGTCCGGCCCGGCGACGCGGTGCATCCGCAGTCTCGGAGCTGACGCCCATCTCGGCTGCCATGCGGCGCAATGCCTCGATCCGGTTCGCGGTTGCCGGATGGGTTGAGAACAGATTGTCGGCGCCGCGTCCATTGAGGGGATTGGCGATGTACATGTGCGCCATGGCGGGGTTACGCTCGGCCGCCATGTTGACCGAGGCGCGGGCACCGCGTTCGATCTTCTGAAGCGCGGAGGCCAGCCAGAGCGGATTGCCGCAAATCTCTGCGCCTCGCTTGTCGGCCTCGTATTCCCGTGATCGGCTGATGGCCATCTGCACAAGGGCGGCCGCCATCGGCGCGAAGATCATGATTGCGAGAGAGCCGATGAGGCCTGCCCGCTCGCGGCCAAAGAACAGCGCGAAATTTGCCAACATGCCGATCGCACCCGCAATTGTTGCGGTAACGGTCATGGTCAGCGTGTCGCGGTTTTGCACATGCGCGAGTTCGTGCGCCATGACGCCTGCGACTTCCTCGCGGGTCAGCGAGCCGAGTAGGCCAGACGTCGCGGCGACGGCGGCGTTTTCGGGATTGCGCCCGGTCGCAAAGGCGTTCGGTTGCGGTGTTTCAATAATGTAGACGCGCGGCGCAGGCAGGCCAGCGCGTTCTGCCATGCGGGCCACATCACCCGCAAATGTGCGCAGCATGGGGGAGGAGGTCTCCGGCGTGACCTCTTTGGCACCCTGCATGCGCAGGACAATCTTGTCGGCATTCCACCATGAAAATACGTTCATGCCAGCGGCAGCGACAAAGGCGATTGCCATGCCGAGAACACCGCCGATCAGATAGCCGACCGCCATGAACAGCGCGGTTAGCGCAGCCAGTAACATGAAGGTTTTTGCGGTACCCATGGGTGACACGTCTCCAGTGGTTTCAGTCGGGGGATGTTTAAATTCCCCAGAAACCTATATGGGGATTGTTAACGAAATGGGGAGTGCAGATGAGCACACCGGACTTTCCTGATGCGGCCGAAATTGCGCGTCGCGAGACCCTGACACCAGAGGCGCGTCGCGCGCTGGAAGAAGCAGATGCGCGTCGAATCGAGATGGCTGAGGACGTCTCTAAGCTGCCGGAGAACGAGCGTGGCGGCCCTCGCAAGATCGAGCCGACCCGGTATGGCGATTGGGAACGCAAGGGTATTGCCTACGACTTCTGAGCAGACCGGCCTTAGAGGCCCAGCACCTTTTTTGCGATGATGTTGCGCTGGATCTCGTTGGTGCCGCCATAAATCGATTGGGCGCGCCCTCCGAAATATGTCGCGACGTCGGGCGCGGCATGGGCTGGCAAGCTTGGGGGCAGATCTCCGCTCTTGCCGAAGGGCTGTCCGAAATGGCCGACGGCATCCAGCATCAGTTCGGTAATCTGCTGGTGGGTCGTGGTTGCCAGGATTTTGACTGTGGATGCGGCATCGCCCGGTGATCCGCCTGCGGAGAGCGCGGAGAGGATGCGGAAGACGGTCATCTCCAGGCCATCGACGGCCATCTCCGCCTCTGTCAGCTTTTGCGCAAAGCCCGGATCATCGATCAGGCGGTAATTGCCGCTCTCGGGCAAGGAGCGAGCGATCTCGCGCACATGGCGCAACATGGCCCGTTTGCCGCCGATGCGAGCATAGGAGGTGCGCTCAAACCCGAGCAGGTATTGCGAATAGGTCCAGCCCTTGCCCTCTTCGCCGATGCGATACTCTTCCGGCACGGTGACATTGTCGAAGAAAACTTCGTTCAGCACATGCTTGCCATCAATCGTGATGATCGGCTTCACCGTCACGCCGGGCGCATCAATGGGGCAACAGATGAAGGTAATCCCTTCCTGCTTCTTGCCGTCATTCGAGGTGCGCGTCAGCAGGAAAATCCAGTCGGCATGCTGGGCGGCCGAGGTCCAGATCTTGTGACCGTTCAGCGTATAATTGCCCTCTTTCAGCTCTGCACTGAACTGGAGTGATGCGAGGTCCGATCCTGACCCCGGCTCGGAATAACCCTGTGCCCAGCCGACCGAGCCGTCGCGGATGCCAGGAAGCCATTTTTCCTTCTGAGCGTCCGACCCGAATGTGTAGAGTACAGGCCCGACATAGACGACGCCCATGGGCGTTACGGTTGGTACGCCAGCGCGCTCCAATTCTTCATCAAAGACGTATTGTTCCTCGACGGACCAGCCGGGGCCTCCATACTCTTCGGGCCATGCCGAGGCGAGCGAGCCTTTCGCGCCAAGCGCCATTTCCGACTTTCGGACCTCTGCTGTTGTCAGCGCCTGACCTGCGCGGTTTTTCTCAAGAATGTCCTTCGGAAAGTCCGTTTCAAAGAAGGTGCGGACGGTCTGCCGAAAGGTTTCAGTTTCCGGGCTGAAATCGAGGTTCATGGCATTTTCTCCCTTCCTGAAAAGCGTAGGGCAGGGCCTGCCTCAAGCAAGCCCTGCCCTCGCGTCGCCCGGAAGGGCGCTCAGCTCGCAGACTGGATCAGGCCGCTTTTACTTCCTCGATCCACTGATCGATGCGGCGTTCGAGGATTTCCAGCGGCAGAGCGCCGCCGCCCAGAACCGTGTCGTGGAAGGCGCGGATGTCGAACTTGTCGCCAAGCTCGTCTTCAGCCTTCTTGCGCAGCTGCTGGATCTTCATCATGCCGATCTTGTAGCTGGTCGCCTGACCCGGCATCACGATATAACGCTGGATCTCGGAGCGCGCCTGCATCTCGGTGATGGCCGTATTGTTCAGGAAGTATTGAACGGCCTCTTCCTCGGTCCAGCCCTTGGAGTGGATACCGGTGTCGACAACAAGACGGATTGCCCGCCAGATTTCGGAGCCGAGGCGACCGAAATTGGAATACGGATCTTCATAAGTATCCGGGAATTCCGTGGCCAGCCATTCGGAATACAGCGCCCAGCCTTCGATGTAAGCGGTGAAGCCGGCCTGGGTGCGGAACTGCGGCACGCCTTCCAGCTCCTGAGCAATCGAGATCTGCATGTGGTGACCCGGAATGCCTTCATGGTACGCGATCACTTCCAGTTCGCGTTTCGGCATCGCGGTCATGTCGGACAGGTGAGCGTAATAGGTGCCTGAGCGCGATCCATCCGGCGTTCCCGGATAGTAGTGCTGGGCAGCTCCGTCCTGTTCGCGGAACGGCTCAACGCGCTTCACGACAAGGTCGGCCTTTGGAAGGATGCCGAAAAATTCCGGCAGGTTCGCCTTGATGTTTTCGATGTCGCGGGTCGCGTCGTCAATATAGGCCTGACGTCCCTCATCCGTATTCGGATAGTAGAAACGTTCATCATCCTTGGAATCGCGCAGCATGGTGAAGAATTCCTGCAGCGTGCCTTCAAAACCGACTTCCTTCTTGATGGCTTCCATCTCTTCGTGGATGCGGGCGACTTCTTCCAGACCGATCTCGTGGATTTCGTTGGCTGTCAGGTCGGTCGTGGTCTGTGTAGCCAACAGGTGGTTGTAGTATGCCTTGCCATTTGGTTGGGTGTCGGCGCCGACCGGGCTGTCCGGATCCGGCGAATTGGCCATGTCTTCTTCCGCGAAAGCGATGATGGCCTCGTACGCGGGCTGGAAGTTATCGACCAGCGCGATGCGGGCCTGTTCCAGTTTGGCGTCAGCCTCTTCCTCGGTCAGTTCACCGGCTTCTGAAAGTTTCGCGATCTCGGATTTGACGTCGGCGTAGAGCGCGCTGTCTTCGCCTTCGGTGAACGGCGCACCTGTGATGACCTTCTTCGACTGGTCGATCACGCCTTCATAGGCAAATTTCGGGGCATGGACGCCGCGCGAAGCAGATTCCTTCGCGATCAGGATCGCCTCATTCATGGCGCGACCGGTCTCGCTGATCCGATTGACGAGGGCATCGAAGTCCTCGACCGATTCCACATTGTGGAAATTTATCAGGAAGGTGGGCATGAAGCCCTGTGGGCCGTTCATCTGGTCGAAGATATAGCCATTATAGAGATATTCTTCACCGGCGACTTCCTGCTCGGTCTGGTACTTCCAGATATCATAGGAGATACGGTCTGCTGGTGAGAGCGCATCATAGTCGAACTCGTTTTCCATCTCTTCGGTGGCTGCAACGCGCCAAGCCAGCTGTTCTTCGTGGCACTCAAGGGTGAAGCAGTCGATCTGGTCATTCTTGTCCTTGCGACCCAGGAAAGTCAGGCCAATCGGGCTGAATTGCAGTTCTTCTTCGTATTTCGCGTCAAACCACGCATTCAGGCGTTCGCCATTGGCTGCCATTTCTTCTGCCGTCACAGATGGCTTTTCAGGTTCGGCGGCGGGGGTGGGCTGGCCACAGGCGGTCAGCGCAAGCGCAAGGGCAATCGCGGTGGCGGTTTGCTTGATCATGAGAGACTCCGGAAAATTTTTCTCGAATAACGATAAGACTTGGTATTCCTTTCCGCGGCGCTGTGTCAATTGGCAAGTCCGCTTGAGGGCGTTAGGGGAGGGGGATGACTGATCCACGTATTTCTCCCGACGACACGTCCCGCCGCGACCAGCGTGTGCTGCGCATTGGCACGCGCGGCTCGCCGCTCGCGCTCGTGCAGGCCCGGCAGGTGGCGGCGGCGCTGGAAATTCACTCCGGCGGAGCATGGCGTGGCGAAATCGTTACCTTCACGACATCCGGAGACCAGCTGACAACTGAGCGTCTGATTGATGCGGGCGGCAAGGGTCTGTTTACACGCGAACTCGATGCGGCGCTCGACCGGGGAGAGGTGGACGTGACCGTGCACAGTCTGAAAGACGTACCGTCGGTCTTGCCTGAGGGGCAGCATTTTGTGGCGTTCCCGGATCGGGAAGACCCGCGCGAAGGTTTTCTGTCGCCACATGCAACCAGTTTGAACGAATTGAAACAGGGTGCACGTGTGGGCACCGCCTCCCTACGAAGGGAATCGCAGACTTTGGCGCTGCGCCCCGACGTCGAGATCGTGACGTTCCGCGGCAATGTCGCGACCCGTATGCGCAAGCTGGAAGAGGGCTTGGCCGATGCCACCTATCTCGCAATGGCCGGTCTGACCCGCCTCGGCATGGCGCATTTGGCGCACCCGATCCCGCTGGATGACATGCTGCCAGCCGCTGGGCAGGGGATCGTCGGCGTTGTGGCGCGCGAAAGTCTGGCTGAGGATGCTGCAGAGGCGTTCGGGAAGATGAACCACGCTCCGACCGAGGCCGCTGCCCATATCGAACGGGCTTTTCTTGCAGCACTCGACGGCAGTTGCCGCACGCCGATTGCGGCGCACACGTTTGACAAGGGCGACACCTGGTTTGTGAAGGGCGAAGTTCTGTCGCTGGACGGCAAGCAGACTTGGTCTGCCAGCGGATCGTGTGCCAAGGCGTCCGCATTGCAGCAGATGACGGATCTGGGGGCCAGGCTTGCCGCTGACATCCGCGATGCGGCGGGCGGTGAACTGCCAGCCTTCGGCAGTGCATGGTAAAGCCACCGGTCATCGTGACGCGTGCGGAGCCTGGAGCCTCCGAGACCGTGACACGGCTGATGGATATGGATTTTCATGCCATTCGGTCTCCCATGCTCGAGTTGAAAGCGCTCGAAGCGCCGTTGGTGGACTTGTCGGGCATCTACAATCTGGTCTTCACGAGCGCGAATGGCGTTCGGTTCTTCGTGGAAGCTGTCGGAGGTATCACGGAGCACGTCGCTGATCTGACTACGTGGTGTGTAGGGCCCGCGACGGCGGATGCGGCTGAAACAGCAGGGTTCCAGAGAATTGTACGGGGAGATGGAAATTCTGATGAACTCGCCCGCTTGATCCTGTCTTCGGAATGCACAGAAGACGGTTTTCTTCATATTGCGAATTCGGCGGCAGCCGGAAACCTGGTCGCGCAACTGTCCGCTGCCAAATGCGATGCCCGATTTCTGGCGCTCTATGAGACGGTTCCAGCATCAGCCCTGCCTGCGGATGCGGTTCAGGCACTCCGCTCCGGTTCAGGTGCGGTTGTTCTGGTTCATTCAGCCAAGGCTGCGCATGTTTTTGCGGCTCTTTCTGAAAGCATACCAATGGAGACCAATATCTGCGTCGCAATTTCGGAGGCTGCCGCAGCCCCGTTAAAGTCTTCGCAGGCGCGGGCCCTTATATCTGCTGTCAGGCCCAATGAGGACGCGCTCATGGAGGCTTTGTTGCTGGCTTGCAAAGAGCTTTGATCGCTGCCGAACTATATGCGATTGTGGCCCGAACTCCCGTCTGAAGGGAAATGTGATTGATGACCGAAGATTCGACACCGGAAGATGACCATATCGGCTCATCTGAGCCGATTGATGCTGATTTCGAACCTGCCCCTGAAGAAGGCGCGCGGGGACGCGGTGGCGTTTCTGCGGGGCCAGGCTGGCTGGGTGCACTCGTTTTGTCCCTGTTTGCGGCCGGTCTTGGCGGTATTCTCGGCATGGCCGGTTCACGATATCTGGCAAACAATCCGACCAATCCCGGTAGGGTGGATTCGCGCCTGACCGACATGGAGTCAGGTCAGGAAGAAGTATCCATCCGTCTGGCCCGGACGATCCGCGAGCAGGACGGATTGAGTGCGAGCATCTCTGCCCTCGCAACCGAGGTCGAAGCGCTGGCCCAGCGCGAAACCGGGTCAGCCGCTACGATAGATACAAGCGCGCTTGATGAGCTTCAGCAGCGCGTCGTTGCGCTCGAGTCTATCGACACGACAGGTGAGGTCAGTCCGGAAGATGTCTCCCGCGCTGTTGCCAGCCTTGAATCTCGGATGGACAGGCTCGCCCGATCAGTTGAGCAATTGGAAGCGGCACCGAGCGGCGTCCAGATCGAACGGGTGATCGAGGTTGAAACCAAACTTGCCGAACTGCGCGACGATTTGAATGAAGCCAAGCTCTCGAACAGCCGCGACGCCGAACAGATGGCGGGATTGATTGCGGGCATGCGTCAGGATGAGGCCGCTGCGCGCGGGGCAGCCGAAGCAGCGTCCCAAACGGCCGACATGGCCCGTGCGGTGTCCGCAATAGAGGCTGCCTCTCGGAAAGGCGGAGGTTTTGCGCCGGAACTGCGCATGCTCAGGTCGCAATTACCGGATGATTCTTCAGTTCGACAGCTGGCGTCCATATCCGCGGACGGGGCGCCGACGGTTGCAGAGCTCCAGGCTTCTTTTGATGTCGCGCGACTGAAAGCAGAAGCGGCCATTCCGGACACGTCGGAAGAGGGACTGTCCTGGCTCAACCGCGCTTTCGGGGACGCTGTCAGTGTGCGGCGGCTGGACGGCGAGGACAGCGAACCGGATGCCATTCTTGCCAAGGCCAGTGAAGCGCTGGCAGTCGGCGACCTCGGAGAGACGGTAGAAATGATAAGCCGACTTGAAGGCGAGCCCGCCGGAGCCATGGCCGACTGGACCGCGCAGGCAAACCGGCGCATCACTTTGGAAGCGGCGCTGGAAGCCTTGCAACAACGCCTCCTTGAAGGGAAACAATAGGCCCCCATGAATCGGATTGTCCTGTTTGTCGTAATCTTGCTGCTGTTTGCAGTAGCGGCTTCGTTCGCCTGGTGGGCACTGTCACTGCCGGGTGCGGTGACTGTTCCGTATGGCGAGCAGGAGATCTCGATCCAGTCGGGTCTGGCCGCATTTCTCATGCTGTTGCTCGGCGGCGTGATCGCCTTTGCCTGGTGGATCCTGAGCGGCCTGTTCATCCTGCCTGGAAAGATTGGAAAGTCCCGCCAGGTATCGCGTACGCGCAAGGCCAATTCCGCGCTGACAGAAGGCCTGCTTGCTGCCGAAGCGGGCGATGCCAATACCGCGCTGAAACTGGCTCGCAAGGCCGGGAAGCATGCGGACGATGAACGATTGCAATTGTTGCTCGAAGCCCGCGCCGCCGAAGCCAATGACGACTGGGCTGGCGCTGAGCGGGCTTGGGGCCAGTTGACACGGCTGCCGGGCGGGCAGCTGGCGGGCTTGCGCGGATCAGCATCGGCTGCGGCTGAGCGCGGTGACCAGCAGACGGCGGAGTCCCGGGCGCGAGAGGCGCTGGGCATCAAATCCTCGGCCGATTGGCCGTTCAACTCGCTTTTCGATTTGCAGGTCGCGCGAGGTGAGTGGACCAGGGCGCTGGAAACGCTCTCAATTGGTGAGAAGCGCGGACTCATCAAGGGCGATAGTTTACGCCGTCGCCGGGCCGTATTGCACACGGCGCGAGCCGCTGGCTTGCCGCATGACCGCAAATTGGAAGCCCAGAAAGAACTCGCCGAGGCCATGCGATCTGCCCCGGCATTTTCGCCTGCGGCTTGGCATGGCGCACGCCAGCTGATGACCGATAGCAAGGCAAAATCAGCGCAAGGCGTGCTGGAAACGGGCTGGAAGGCGCGGCCACATCCGGCGCTAGCACAATTGTCTCGTCGCCTTGTTCCACAGGACACGCCAGAGAATATTTCAGCGCGCCTCAGGGCCCTGATCAATACAAACCCCACTCATCGCGAAAGCCGTATCCTGGAGGCCGAACTGGCTATGGATTTGGCCGACTGGACAGGTGCGATCAAGGCGCTTGCCTTGCTGGTCGAAGAGAATCCGACGGCACGGCTTTGCTTGCTGATGGAGCGCGCCCTGAAAGGCTATGGTGATACGTCTGAAGCCGAACGCTGGGGCCGCATGGCCGTTTCCGCGTCGCGCGAGCCGGACTGGTCGGATCTGGATCCGAAAGGCATGGCGTTCGACTTCTCGCAGCGTAATTGGAGTCGGCTCGTCTACACGTTTGGCGATGTCGGAGACCTTGTCCATCCACGTTATGAATCCTTCGGACGCGAGCTTGAAGCCGGCCGGGTCATGGCGCTGCCGTCTCCGGATGAAGAGGATGATCTCGCCACTGCCACTGCGCCGAGCGACCCCCGCATGCCGCCGCTGGATTATGTCACGGATGACGACTAGGCTTGGCGACTGCAGCTGCCGGGCCGCCCCGCACAAAAGCATCTTGCGAAAATGGGCCTCTGTCGGTATGACGCGGGGCTCATAAGTGGGTATGCCGCTATAGCTCAGCTGGTAGAGCATCGCATTCGTAATGCGGGGGTCAGGTGTTCAAGTCACCTTAGCGGCACCATTTTTATCCAATAATAACATCTATTTAAGCAAGCGTTACGAGTGATCGTGCGATCACTTATCTCGCGCGACCTGGATCTGTGGGCATACGCAAACGGCGTCACCCTGGACTTCTCACGGCCTGGAAAGCCCACAGACAATGCGTTTATCGAGGCGTTCAATGGTCGATTAAGGGCGGAGTGCCTGTCTGCAAACTGGTTCATGAGCCTGCCAGATGCCCGCGAAAAGCTGGAGTGTTGGCGTGGAAACTACAATACGGTAAGACCTCATAGCGCGATCGGAAACAAACCCCCGGCCGCGCTGATCAATCACGCAGGCGTCACCAGTCCGCCATCGTGAAAAGGCCGGAAAACTCTAACCGGCAATGGTCCAGAATTGGGTCTCAGAGCAAATCGAGTCAACGCATATGAAGATTTGACCGAACCATTGGCGCGATGTCTCGGTCTATTGGGGCGATTTGGAGACGATACCGCTGATTCCCACATCTAGCGATTCAAGCAGTTCTACCAGCACCAGCTCTGCGAGCCGGGAAAACCGGGCTTCGTCGGCAAGTGACAGCGCGAGATTCGGAATGGCCGACTCCATCATTACTAGAATCTTGGCAAAGCACAATTGATGCCAAAAGGGCCGTCGAGGCACTTTTTGACGGGATCAATCGTATGCGGCTGCAGAATAGTCCGCGAATGCGACTTGTACGATCTCTTCCAGTTCGGTGACTTCCGCATCGGTCAGCTTGGCGAAAGCGCGGGTCCGTCTCGCCTTGGACAGATGGCCGTTGTTCTGCCGAACGAACATGATGAAGTCCTTGGCCAGACGGTCCGGCATTTCGACACGGTTCATGATATTGCGCTCAGCGTCATCATGGGCGCGAAGATAGGCGATTTCCTTTGGGAGGTCGGTCTCGATGGTTCGCTGGACGCAGGCATACAAGAACTCTGCTGCTTCTGTTGCGTCGAAGTAGCGATAGAGATCGCCCGTGTCATTGAGCACTTCGACATTGCGCTCAGGCGTGGCGCGCCAGTCGATAAATGGCATCAGCGGAGCGGTGTGGGCTTGCAGTGTTGCCCTGTATTCGTCGATCCGGTCGAGCATGACGCTGGAGACCGGAAACACCATGCCCGCAGGGGCAAATTTCCGTTCGGCCAGAACATGATGGATCAGGCAGCGGTGCAGGCGTCCGTTTCCGTCCTCGAGCGGGTGAATATAGACAAAGCCGAACGCAAGGACGGCCGCTTGAATGACTGCATCGACCTTCGTTATGCGCAACCGATTGTTGCAAGTATTCCAGGCAAGCATCATGTCCGGCAGATCGACCGGCCTTGCACCAATGAATTCGGGCAGTGGATCCTGATTGTGGTCGCGTTCACCCAGAAACACACCGGCAGTCCGATAACCGACCGAGGTGAAGCGGTCATCTCCCAGAAGAATTCTGTGTAGCCGATAGATCTCCGTCTGGTTCATTGGGCGTCTACCGGCCTCCTTAATGGCGTTGGCCCAGCGTTCAAGACGGCTGCGCGGGGGACGTTCGCCCTCGATTGCAAAACTCGCCTGACTGTCTGCCAGAAGCATGAAGCTGGCGGCTCGGGAAATCAGATGCGCGCCGGTCTGGCCTACGGTTTCCTGCGCTGCGTGTGCAAGGTCTCTGGCAATGAAGCCTTGCAGAGCCTCGGTTCTGCGCACGATCGGGCAGAAACCCTTGCTGCCCAGCAGATTGTCCCTGACGCGGTGGCGCTGCGAAAGATGCGGACGATCAAGGGTAATATAGTCACTGGGATCAAGCGCATCGACCGCCGCGATGCTTGCCGCGTCGGGGATATCCAGTTTCTGGCCCGTGAACTCTTCGTAGAAGAACCAGAGCCTGCGGGCGAATACGCCTGTTGGTGCGCTTGCAATATAGGCTTCAAGGGGTTGCGGGCCGAGGGCATCGAATGCGCGCTTCAGAATCAGAAGGTCGAATGTTTCGTTGCGGAGCGCGAAGACTATGTGGGCGATTGGATCCTTGCCCGGATTGTATCTCTTGTCGAACAGCCGCCAGGGTCCTTCGCGCCGCTGACTTCCGCTGATATGACCAAATGAGACACAGGCGGGAGCGCGCACAGGTGCCTCAAGCCCGAGACCGTGCACGAGGGCGGCCCATCCGATCAGGTTGGAGTTTTCCGGGAGCATTTCGTCCTGGAAGCTGGCGGGAGAGTCTGAAGGGAAGGCCATGCGTCGAAAAACTCTTATTGGTGTCGAAATATAATTGGATTTTTGCAGTATCGTCGAAAAAGAACAATTACTCGATAACGTCGAAAACTGCAATCAATCGTCGAAGATGGCATCAAGAGAGATCAATTCGTCGAGAAAGCATGCTAACTGTGCGTACTTGAGCCCATCAGTCCATGGGCCAACTCATCCTGTCGAAACACCCAATGCGGCTGCGACCATGTCCGATACATCATTGGCCGCTTGTCTTGCTGCGATGCCGGTCAGGTGTGCGTAGCGCTGAGTGGTCGATGTATTCTTGTGGCCGAGCAGGGCGCCGATGATGGGGAGTGACAGCCCGTTGGCTGCACCGAAGCTGGCAAAGCTGTGCCGCAGGTCGTGCATGCGAAAATCTTCCAGATCGGCAGCCTCGCGCACCTCGCGCCAGATCTTGGGGAGGCCCTGATAGGGGCCCGTGCCTTTTGCATCCGGAAAAACCCAGGTTTCATGAGCGCGCGGCGCTTCAGACAGGAGTTTTTGAACCGCGCCTGAGATGGGTCGAATAGATTTGCCGGATTTCGTGGCATCCAGCCGAAGGAAGCCGCGCTCGAAATCAATCTCGGACCATTTCAATTCCATGATTTCGCCGCGTCGCGCACCGGTGAGGGACAAAAGACGAATGATGCGGAGGGCACTTGCCGCCTCGCCGCGCGCCTCGGCCTGAGTGAGATATCGCTCGCGCTGCACACCGAGGGGAATGCGGACACCGTGGCAGGGGTTCTTTTCCAGGAGTTCGAGATCCAGGGCATAGGCGAAGACGCTCTTGAGCATCGCGATCGTGCGACGCGCGGTGCCCATACCGCCTTTGACTTCCTGGATACCCGAGATTTCGCTTTCTGCTTCTTGGCTGTGGCGCCAGACGCGATTCCGTCACGCAGACGAACAATGTCGTGCTTCTTGACCTCGGTAACCGGCATCTTCCCGAGAATGGGGTTCACGTGGACCCGCAACAGCCGGATGTCGTCATTGTATCGTTGCGGCTTGCGGGGCGCACCTGTTCGGCGATTGAAAGGCGCAGCTTCCTTTCCCCAAAGTTCAATGAGGCCCCAAAGTTCAATGAGGGCTGACACTTTCATGATCCCGAGTTCGTCCCGCCTGCGTTCCGCTTCGGGATCAAGTCCGATACGGGCCTCAGACCGGAAGTCCTTCGCCTTGCTTCGTGCCGCTTCACACCGAAGGTCAGTCGTCTTGCCAAGCGAAACCATGCGCTCGCGCGCCAGACGCCCCTGGCCGATACGATATCGGATAATGAAGGACTTGACGCCTGTTGGCATCACCCGGAGGCCGAACGCGGCGATCTCGGTGTCCCAGATGATAAAGCGCTTGTCTTCTGGTTCGACTGAATCGATAAAAATCTGAGTGAGCTTGTGTTTTCGTGACGACATTTTCCGGCTCATATCTCCCATATTTTCATCTGCATACGGCTGTTTTGTGCTCGCACCATGTCCGCACAGGTGGCGCTTTTGTGCGCAAATGTAGTCAAACGAGCGCAGACATGAATATCTTGCAGCACTTTGTTTTCGTTGTAAAATATCATACTTCCGCAGAGGTCCGCAAGCTTGCTCATGGGAATAAAAGCCTAATTATATCGTTGACAAAGCAGCCCCGAATGTGATTCTTTAGTCCTATGGACAGGCCGGAACTCACAATTGAGATTGAGGTGACCTCTCAGATGATCGAGGCGGGCGCTCGCCTTTTTTCTGGAAAGTATGCTGAAACAGAGGTCAGGCTTTTTGACCTTGAGGAGCTGGTGGCCGACCTATATCGCGTAATGGTCGCAGCTCGGACTTTAGGCCCTGAAGATGTTGATGCGTTGCTAGATTCACTCGCTCGGCTCGAATACAGTCCTTTCGAAGGATATCTTCCGTTATGATCTCTTCGGCATGCCCTCTATTACCGTCATGGAAGTAGAGGTGCATACTCAGCTCCCCTTCCTTATCTGTCTTAGAAAACATCGCATGGCAGTATATATTTCGGCGTTTGACCAGGTACTTTACTTCTGAAATCAGGCTGTCGAAGAAGCGACATTCTTTGTCGTCTGTAGGGATTGTTCGGGCAGCCTTGTCCAGCATGTCCAAACGCCTACTGAAGTCGGTATTAACACCAAGAATGTGTCGGCATGCGGAGTCATCTAGTTTTGTGATACTGGAAAACAGAAATGGTAGGCTTAGTTCGATGGCGGCGAACTGGGCAATGAACGTGGATAATTGGATTGCGATTCCAGTTTCACTTTCCATCACACTGACCGACCGATGCTGTTTTTCAGAAATGTGAAAGTCAGACGGTCGCTTGAATCTATCAGGAGTTTTCATGACTGATCCCAAAGACAAAGATTTCAACGAAACCCTCAAGCGGATGATGGACGCAAAGCCAAAGCCGCATGAGGAGATGAAGAAGGGGCGCGAGCCGAAGCCCGCGCCCTCGAAGTCACCACGCTCTAAGAGCGCTTCTTGATGGTCTCCACCACGGTTTTGCTGGGGCGGCGTTTCGCCTGCGCAATCGTGATGAACTGACCTGACGTGGCGTCGCGGCCAATCTTGAAAGTGCCCTTCTTGGGCGGGTTTCTCTTAATAGCCATGTCAATGGCTCCTCTATTAACCGAGGGGCCGTTGACTGCATCCCACCTTTGCGATTCAATGGAATCGCTTCACTAAAGCGAGTGTCGGCGCGGCCCCTCCAGTGGGTTAGCCGATTGGTGATTCGAGTTGTTGGACCGGCTCGAATCACCGCAATCACCTGATGATTCAACCAGTATTTGGGTTCTGAGTCGAATCCCTTGTTTTCATTTGGTTTTTGCTTCGTTCGCGGAGTGTTCTCACGCGTCGGACGTGCTGCTTATGCGAAACCGGCTTCACCAGTCCGCCGATAGGTCAGGCGCTTGCCTGCAACCATTTTGAGAAGTGCGTTGTGGCGATCCTCATCAGTAAAGCCAAGCTTGGTGCGTCGGTTATAACGGAAGTCAAACTCAGTCAGGTAGCGTTGCAGGTGGGCTTCCCCGCAATGCTGGTACACGCCGATCATGCCGCGCTTGAAGATGGAGAACACATTCTCGATTGAGTTTGAGTTCACGTCGCCACGGGCATACTCGCCAGCGGAGTGATTGGTAGTCTGGTGACGGGCAAACTCTTGGCCTGTCGTCGTGTAGAGGCGAGATTCATCGGTGTGCAGGCGCGACTTGCGGTCTGCATTCTTCACGAGGATCTCACGAACGGTTTTCTTGGTGGCCACGTTCACATGAAAGGTGCGGGTCTGGCCGCCGCGCTCAATAAGGCCAACGATAACGCGCTTCTGTGCGCCGCCTGATTTGCCGGACTTGGTGTAAGGCGTTCTGCGGTTAGGCGACTTGTAAGGCACGTCACGCTTTCCGTGGTACATTTCGTCGGCTTCGATCACCTTGCCTTTGCCACCCAGAGGGCCGGACGTGCCGTCCTCTTTCATTGCCTCACGGATGCGATGGAACATGAACCAAGCCGTCTTGTAGGTAACGCCAATCGTGCGGTGCAGTTGATGGGCAGACATGCCTTTCTTGGAGGAGGTCAGCAGGTAGGTTGCCAGCAACCACTTATGAAGCGGAACCTTGGAGCGCTCGAATACGGTGCCAACCGTTACCGTGAATTGCTTGCGGCAGGCATTGCACTGGTAGAGGCCCTTGCGCTCCTTGCCTTCAGGGTGCGCGGCAGACGGACGAGAACGAGCGCCCTTGATGGCCGTGACGTGCTTATCCCCCACGCATCCGCAGTGCGGGCAGACCGCGCCATCAGGCCAGCGCTGGGCCTCAAGGTGCTCGCGGGCTGCGTCGGCGTTTTGAAAGATTGGGTTGGTGAGGTTCGTCATGTCGTTCTCCGTTGAGAACAATATGCTTTTTGGTCACTGCTTTGTCAAGTATATAATTAGGAATAAAAGCCTATTCGCAATGCGGGGGGTCAGGTGTTCAAGTCACCTTAACGGCACCATTTTCTTTCCGACAATCCATTGCCTTCAGGCGCTTGTCCGATGCGCAGTCCCCTCCAGAAACGCGCGCGCTGTTGATAGATCCTGCGCGAAACGCTGGCATTCGGTTCGGGCACGGTCCGGGTCTGGCAAGCGAAGCAGATAGGCCGGATGGACCGTGACCAGCACGGATGCCGCGCCGGGCTGAGGCAAGATCTTGCCGCGCATATTCGACACCTTGACCGAGTGGCCCAGCACGCCGCGCGCCGCGCTTGCCCCCAGCGCAATGATCAGGTCCGGCTGAACATGCCGGCGTTCCAGGTCGAGCCACCAGCGGCAGGTGTCGATCTCTCCCGCATTGGGTCTTTGATGCATGCGCCGTTTGCCGCGCGGCTGGAATTTGAAATGCTTCACGGCATTGGTGACATATGCCTCATTCCGGTTCAGCCCGGCGTCGTTCAGCACCCGGTCCAGCAACTGTCCGGCAGGTCCAACGAAGGGGCGGCCGGAAATATCTTCCTGATCTCCAGGCTGTTCACCGACAATCATCAGTCGCGCATCGGTCGGTCCTTCGCCAGGTACTGACTGAGACGCGTCCTTGCAGAGTGGGCACCGCGTGCACGCCGATAGCGCTTTTCTTATTTCGGGCCATGTCTGATGCGCCGGGGCAGGGGCGGCCTTTCCGATCCGCTGGCGGGTCAGGACTTCGGCCAGCGGGTTCGGTGCGCGCTCGGGCTGAAGCTGCATGGATTTCGCCCTTTCTGATGCGGACGCAATCAGGTTCGGGATGAGGTCGGCTTCAGGCAGGTTCTTCCAGTATTTGCGCGGCATCTCCGAAGTCATCGCAGTCACTTTCAGGCGCGCTGGATTGAAGATCGATTTGAAATAGGTGCGCCATTGGTCCTCAACCGCGTCAGCCGGAGGCACATCGGACTTGCTTCCCCCGTCGGCGTAGCGAAGCGTTGTGCCGTCCCACGCGGCGGACATGGACGGTGTGACGATGACCCAGTCCATGTTTGGAAACCGGCGTTGGAAGAAAGGTGCGCTGAGTTCAAGTGTCCGATGAGTGGGTTCGAACCAGGCTGCAAACTCTTGCCGACCGACGCCCCCCGCATTTACCTGTCTGAACCGAACAAAGGCGTGGGTCTTGTGAACATCCCGCCGGATCGTCTTGTCGCAATCTTCCAACCATTTCACATCCGTTTCCGTGATACGGCTGAGATAGGCACCCTCCTGCTGGAGTCGCCACAGGATCCTGTAGAGCCGGATGAACCGGCTGGTGTCGGTGTGACAGACGACGCGTCTGGCGCGGTCAATAAACAGTTTCGGAACACGAGGTCTGGAAGACGAAGGCGGAGCGGGGTGCGGCTGGTAAGCGGGTGTTGCAAACAATGTTCCAGCGTCACCTGCAATGTGCCACTCGACTTCGTCCGGTTTGACGCCTTCGGCCAGTAGATGTCGGGACAATCTGCGCCAACCGTCAAAGTCTGTTGGTGACTGCAATTCGACAGTGATCATGAAAAAAGGTCCAACTGTCTTGGCCGCGAAACAAAGCGATCTCTCAAGCCAAGGGAATCGGTCAGATGGCCCGGCGACCAGTTTGCCGCTGTGATAAATGGCCGGATATTTTTCAGACTGCGTACGATCTTACCGAGGTCTGTCAGCGTCAATCGCGTATGCCGTCTCGCTTGAATGATGCGCTTGGCGGACGCCGGACCGAGCCCGGGTATCCGCAACAATTCTCCGTAGGAGGCCTTGTTGATATCCATTGGGAACACCCCTCGGTTCTTGAGTGCCCAAGCCAGTTTTGGATCGATGTCGAGATCCAGCATGCCGCCCTCGGCGACCGACGTGATTTCTGAGGTCGAGAAGCCGTAGAAGCGAAACATCCAGTCAGCCTGGTACAGGCGGTGTTCCCTGATCAGGGGCGGACGGATGGGTGGCAGGTCGGCACTGGCATCCGGCACCGGGCTGTAGGCGGAATAGTAGATGCGCTTCAGGCCATAGCCAGCATAGAGTCGCGAGGATGACTGCAAGATATCGGCATCGCTGGATGCGTCTGCTCCAACAATCATCTGGGTTGATTGCCCGCCCGGAGCAAAAGCTGGCGGCTTGGCACGCTTCAGCAGGCGGCTGGTCTTGGCATCCTTCGCATTGTCGATTTCGTGACGTATATCCGCCATCGCCTTGCGAATGGTCTGGCCGCTCTTTTCCGGGGCGTAGTGAGACAGTCCCTGTTCGGATGGAAGCTCGACATTCACCGACAGCCGGTCGGCGTAAATGCCGGCTTGGCGGATCAGTTCCGGGTCGGCCTCGGCGATGGTCTTCAAATGTATGTAGCCGAGAAAGCCATGGTCTTCCCTCAGGCTGCGGGCAACCTCCATCAATTGTTCCATCGTATAATTCGGAGATCGAATAATACCTGATGACAAGAAGAGGCCTTCGATATAATTGCGCTTGTAGAAGTCCAGAGTCAGTTTGACGATCTCGTCCACAGAAAAACGCTCTCGCTGCACGTTCGATGACGACCGGTTGATGCAGTAGCGACAGTCGAAGACACAAAAATTGGTCAGCAGCACTTTCAGAAGTGAAATACACCGCCCATCCGGCGCGTAGGAATGGCAAATTCCCATCCCTTCGGTGGATCCGATTCCGGCTGTGCCCAGTGCATTGCGTTTCCTGGACCCTGACGACGCGCAAGACGCGTCATATTTCGCAGCGTCCGCTAGAATTTCCAGTTTCTGTATGATCGTTCGACGCGCCATGATCTGTTCTCCAAGATATGGAACATATCACGAACACGCTGGGCCGCACTAATCTATGTCAGCGATTTGGTCGGAGTGCTCACCCACAACAGGTGTTACCTGGCCATTCAGGCGAGCCGGCGTTCTAAAGACGCCGAATGCTCGCGGGAGGACCGTGCAAGGCAAAATGCGATCAGTTTGTCCACTGCCATGGGGCGCCCCGTGAGGTAGCCTTGGATCGCATCGCAGCCGAGCGCCTTGAGTGCAGCATAAGTGGCTTCATCTTCGACACCTTCACATACCACCCGCATGCCCAGCGCGTGTGCAAGATCGAATGTGGATTTCAGGATCATGCGGTCACGCTGGCTGTCCCGGACATCCGAAATCATGCTCCGGTCGAGTTTCAGTTCATCGGCCGGCAGACGCTTGAGATAGGCAATTGAGGATTGCCCTGCGCCATAATCATCAATCGCCAGCTTGATTCCGGCATCGCGGAAGGCATTCGCTGAGCAGATGGCGAGTTCAGGCTGTTCCATCACAGCCGTTTCGGTGATCTCGATCGCAATCGTCGCGCCGGACTGATTGATCGTGCCAGCGAGCTGCCGACAGAAGTCGATTTCAAGCAGCGACCTGGCAGACATGTTCACGGCAATGGCGGCGTCTAGCCCCATCAGGCGCATCGTCGACTGATCTCGTATCGCCTGCTTGATCGCCCAGAGCGTCAGCTTGTCGATTGCACCGGTTTTCTCGGCGACGGTGATGAAGCTGTCCGGCGCGATCTGACCGAAGGCCGGATGGTTCCAGCGCATCAACGCTTCGACGCCGACAACTTCATTGCTTCTGGTACATATCTTGGGCTGATAGACGAGGTGGAACTCATCACGGTCCAGTCCCGCGTTCACTTCCGTCAGCAGGGCGAGCCTGAGCTGGGGATCTTCAAACTGGGCCTCTCCCCAGCGAACCAGGTCGCGTCTTGTCCGTCGGGCATGGTCCAATGACAAGGAGGCGCGGGACAACGCTGTTTCTTCATCGTCGGTCTGGCTCGCGATCATGGCGATGCCTGCCGAAAGCTCGATAGGGAGCGACTGACCGGCGACGACGATCGTGTGTTGCAGCGCCGATCGAACGTCATCGATACATTTTTCGACACTGTCCTGGTCGCCCATTCTGATCAGCGTGCCGAGGACGGATGCTCCCAAATGGTAATGCGTGAGACCTGTGCCGGTTTCGTAGAGACGTTCGGCAGCTGACCGGATCAGGGTTTTTGCGTTGGTGTAACCAATCGCGCCGCGTAGTTCGCCGAACCTCCTGATGCCGAATGTGACAACGAGTATGCTCGCCTCGGGGTCTGTTCTGTGCAGGTCCGTCAGGGCGGCCAGCATCGAGCGACGATTGGGCATGCCTGTCTCGGAATCATGTTCGGCCATATAGGTCAGATAGTTTGATTCCTGCTCGAGAAGTGCGCGCTTGTGCCTGGAGAAGGCATTCCAGATGCCTGCAGCCGAACTCCATCCCAATGCGAAGATCAAACTGGATGTGTTGATGCTGATTGGAAAGAAATTCTGTATGATGAACGGAATGACAAGAACGGAAGACATCACAAGAACATGGATGCCGAACAGCTGTCGCAGCGGCGTATGTCTTGCCACCACACTGGTTATCATGAGCAGCGCCATTCCGAGGATGAGCATTGGAAGTTTGGACGGGCTGGTCAGGGCTCGGTTTTGAACAAGGCTCTCATAGCCCAGCGCATGCACATAGACGCCCGGCATGGCAGGGGAATGCGGAGTAGAAAGCAGGTCTCCCAGTTCGAGTGCCGTGGCACCGATGACGACGCTGCGGCCAGCGATCAATTTGGGATCAAACCGATTGTGTAGGACATCGTCAAAGCTGATCGTATCTATCTGGTCTGCATCAATACCATAGTCGATCATGAATGCGCGTGTATCGCTGGGCTCCGCTCCGGCAAGAAGGCCTCCCAATGTGGGAATGTACTTTCCTTCATGGACAAAACCGCGACGATACTTGCGCAGGCGCCCGTCGCGGGAAAGCTCCACATTCACACTTGCGATGACGGCGTTCTCTGCCAGTTCACCAAACGGAGTATTTGACTGCCTGTAATCCCGCTGGAGGAAAGCCGGCAGGGCGATCCAGCCCGCATTGTCCTGGACAGCCTGAACCAGTGCCGCATCGCCCTCCGGTGACGACCGGGCGCTGAAATCCACGTCGAGGGCGATCATGCCAGCACCGGCGGCGTTCAGATTGTCCAGTGCCTGTGCGAAACGCTCGCGCGGCCATGGCCATTCGCCAGCCTTGCTGATGCTTTCAGCGTCGATCGTGACGATCGTGACCGTGCCGCTTGGCGCGAGCGACAGCGCATTCATCCGTGTAGAGGCGAGATTGTTGTCGAGGGATACTGATGCGCCGGAAAAAGAGAATACCACCAGGCTCAGGCAGCCAATCAGGCACCCGCGCATTCGCCAAAAAAGATCATAGACAGCGGAGAGTTTCGGACTTTTGGACACAGTGATTAGTCGTCGTCCCGATCGTCGTCACCATCATCGCCATCGTCACCGTCGAAATCGTCCGACCCATCTCCGTTTCCGTTACCATTGCCGTT
>NZ_DEXB01000018.1:0-30190 GCF_002366485.1 Hyphomonas sp. UBA3195 | reverse complement strand
AAGGAAGCCCACTGATGACCATTTTCGGCGCCGGTGTTGTCTTCACCATTGCCTGGTGGCTGTCCTTTTTCGTCGTTCTTCCGATCGGCGTGAAGGGGCAGTGGGAAGACGATTCCACGATTGACGGAACGGAAGAAGCGGCGCCGAAAAACCCCATGCTTGCCAAAAAAGCGCTTTGGGCGACGGGGGGTGCAGTTGTTCTGACAGGTCTTGCAGCCATCATCGTGCCACGTTTGCTTGCGCAATAGGGGGCGCTGCGGCTAGGTGGCCTTCGTTTACCGCGCGATCACGGAGATTCCATGCGTCTGTCGAAGTATTTCCTGCCCGTATCCAAAGAAGCCCCGTCAGATGCGGCCATCGCCTCGCATCAGCTGATGCTGCGCACCGGCATGGTTCGCCAGAACGGAGCAGGCATCTACACATGGCTGCCGCTTGGCCTACGCGTCCTCAAGAAGATTGAACAGATCGTGCGCGAAGAGATGAACCGCGCTGGCGCTGTGGAAATGCTGATGCCAACACTGCAGCAAGCTGACCTCTGGCGCGAGTCCGGTCGGTATGAAGCCTATGGCAAGGAGATGCTGCGCATCACCGACCGCCATGACCGCGATATGCTGTACGGCCCCACGAATGAAGAACTCGTCACCGATGTGTTCCGCTCATATGTGAAGAGCTACAAGCAGCTTCCGCTGAACCTCTATCACCAACAATGGAAATTCCGGGACGAGATCCGCCCGCGCTTCGGCGTGATGCGCGGGCGTGAGTTCATGATGAAGGATGCCTATTCCTTCGACCTGACGGCAGACGATGCGCGACACTCCTATAACCGTATGTTCTGCGCCTATCTCAACACGTTCTCGCGCCTCGGCCTGACCGGTGTGCCCATGCGCGCAGATACTGGCCCGATTGGGGGGGAACTGAGCCACGAATTCATCATCCTCGCTGAGACGGGCGAAAGCGCCGTCTTCTGCGACAAGACCCTGCTGGATATGCCTGCTCCGGGTCTGGACCTGGACTTCACGTCTGACCTGACAGCGGAAGTCGAAAAGCGGACGCAATACTATGCCGCGACCGAAGAGATGCATGACGAAGCCGCCTTCGCTGAACTGCCGGAAGACCGGAAGGTCTCTGCGCGCGGTATTGAAGTCGGCCATATCTTCTATTTCGGCACCAAGTATTCCGAACCCATGAACGCAGTTGTCCAGGGACCGGACGGCCAAATGGTGCCGGTCGAGATGGGCAGCTATGGCATTGGCGTTTCGCGTCTGGTCGGCGGCATTATCGAAGCCTGTCATGACGAGAATGGGATTGTCTGGCCGGAAAGCGTTGCGCCGTTTCAGGTCGGAATCATCAATATGCGGGTCGGCGATGAGGAATGTGACACGGTTTGCGAGCAAGCCTACCAGGCACTCGAACTTGCCGGAATAGACACGCTATATGACGAGACTGATGACAGGGCTGGCGGCAAGTTCGCGCGGATGGATCTGATTGGTCTACCATGGCAGATTGTCATCGGACCACGTGGTATCAAGAACGGTGTCGTTGAAGTCAAGAATCGCAAAACGGGTGAGAAATCAGAAATGCCGCTCGCGGATGCCCTCAGCAAGGTGCGGCCCGAATGAGTGATATTCCGTCAGCCGCCGCGCCGTTTGGGAAGCTGGAGCGCACACTCGCCTGGCGGTACTTGCGCGCCAAGCGGGAGCATGGCGGTGCAAGCCTGATATCGATCATTTCCTTTGTCGGCATCTTCTTTGCGGTTGCTGCGCTGATCATCACCATGTCCATCATGAGCGGTTTCAGGGCGACCTTGCTGGATGCTTTGCTGGGCGGTCAGCCACATGTCTACGGCGTTGTTGCGTCGTATACAGAGGAAGAAGCCGAACAGATTGCGGAGACGATCTCTCTGATTGATGGTGTGTCCAGTGTCGCACCGTATATTGAAGAATATGTGCTCGTGACGGCGAATGGTCGCAAGACGGGGGCGGCCGTGCGGGCCATCCGCAAGGAAGACCTCGCCACTATGCCTTTCCTGAAGGATGGCGGGGCGGCGGCCATTGAATCCGGGTTTGGCGAAGGCAAGAATGGCGGCAATGTCGTCATGATGGGGGCATTTCTGGCTGCTGGCCGGGAAGGCCTCGGTGTCCGGCCGGGCGACAAGGTAGAGATCATTACATCGCAGACCAATGCCGGACCTCTCGGATCAACGCCGCGCAGCAAGGCCTACACTGTCGGGGACGTTTTCAAGACGGGAAGCGTTGAGCTCGACCGGCTTTATATCTTTATGCCGATGGAGCAGGCGCAGATCCTGTTTCAGTCCAAGGATCGCTACCAAATGCTGGATATCCGACTGGATGATCCGAACAAAACAGCCGCGGCCATGGAGGCCATAGCGGCAGCTACCGGCAATGCGCTTTACGTATTTGACTGGAAAAGCCAGCGCGCGGGCTATCTCAACGCATTGCAGGTTGAGCGGACCATGGTGCGTATGCTCGTCATGGTGATCATGGGTATTGCCACACTGAACATCATCGTCGGCGTTGTTATGCTGGTGAAGAACAAGACACGCGATATCGCCATCCTGCGAACGATTGGTCTTGGACGCGGCGGTGTGCTCCGTGTCTTCCTGCTCGTTGGAACCATACTTGGCACCTTGGGTGCGTTGCTTGGTATGGCGATCGGCATTCTTGTTGTCACCAACATCGATGCTGTGGAGGCTTTCATCAATCTGTTTGTGCCGGGTGAAGTTTTCGACGCGGAAGTTTACGGTCTCGAGGGCCTGCCTGCGATCCTCGATTGGGGTGAAGTCCTGCAGACCGGTCTATATGCGCTCGGCATGTCTATGCTCGTTTCGATCATTCCGGCTTGGTGGGCTTCCCGTCAGGACCCGGTCAGCGCGTTGAGGTTTGAATAATGGCCCAACCCGTTCTCGAACTTCGCGATATTGACCGGTACTACAAGACGGCCGCTGGAGAATTGCACGTTCTCAGTGGAACCAATCTACAGCTGAATGCAGGTGAGTTGGTCGGACTAGTCGGTCCATCTGGTTCCGGAAAATCCACTCTGTTGCACACTGCTGGCCTGCTGGAGCGGCCAGAATCTGGCAAGGTCATGCTGGATGGCATTGATTGCCTCGCCCTGGACGACAAGGGCCGCACGGCGATACGTCGGGCCAAGATCGGCTTCGTCTACCAGTTCCATCACTTGCTGCCGGAATTCAATGCAGCGGATAATGTGGCGATGCCTCTGATGATCGCAGGCACGAAACAATCTGCTGCGCGCGAAAAGGCCGAACACTTGTTGGGTGAAATGGGGCTTGATGAGCGCGGCCATCACCAACCCGCGCAAATGTCGGGTGGGGAGCAGCAACGCGTCGCAATTGCCCGCGCCCTGGCAAACGATCCGCGTCTTGTCATCGCCGACGAGCCTACCGGAAACCTAGACCCCGGTACGACGGAGCGCGTGTTCGCGACCCTGATAAAAATGGTTCGCGATGAAGGCGCTGCTGTGCTGGTGGCAACGCACAATCTGTCACTGATCCGCCACATGGATCGCGTCCTGACCTTGGCTGATGGCAAGCTGGTGGATTACCGGCCGGACTAAGTTGTGGAAGGCCGCGCCCGGCCTCTGGTCTGGTGGTGATGCGCGCGGCACAGTATCCTGTGAAAAGGAGATTTCCCGTGACTGAGTCGCCCTTCATTCATCTTGCCGTCCGGTCGAGCTATTCCTTGCTCGAAAGCATGATCACGCCCAAGGGCCTGAAGGCTTGGTGTGTCGAGCAGGGAATGCCTGCTGTGGCGATTACTGATCGTAACAATCTGTATGGCGCACTGGAAATCTCGCTGACGCTGACGGATGCAGGTATCCAGCCCATCATGGCATGCTGTTTCGAAGTGACAGACGGTATGCCAAAGAGCGAACCGACACGGGTGTCGCTCTATGCGCAGAACGAGATAGGCTACAAGCGCTTGATGCTGTTGTCGTCGCGGGCCTATTTGGACGCAGCCGACGGTGTGCCAAAGCTTTCACGGGAGTTGTTGCTGGACAAAACAGACGGGTTGATCCTGCTGACCGGCGGCGCGGAAGGTGAAGTCGCGCGCCATCTTTTGAAGGCTCGTATCGCGGACGCTCGGACCGAACTCTCCACGCTTGCTTCAGCTTATCCGGAGCGCTGCTATGTAGAGATCACGCGTCATGGTTCCGAAGATGAGTATGCTTGCGAAGAGGGGTTGATTGACCTCGCCTATGAACTGGGCTTGCCGCTGGTAGCGACGCATGATGCCCGGTTCATGAAGCCGTCGGACGCCAAGGCACACGACGCAATGATGTGTATTTCGAATGGCCAGTATCTGGGCCAGGAAGATCGCAAGCGTGTCGATGCATCCCAATATCTCAAAACAGCTGAAGAAATGCGGGAATTGTTCGCTGACATTCCCGAAGCCATTGCGAACACGTTTGAAATCGCCCAGCGCTGCGCGGTAAAGGCAGAGACGCACCAGCCCATCCTGCCGAACTTTTCGAATGAAGGACGTTCGGAATCAGAAGAACTCCGCAAGCAAGCCCTGGAGGGGTTGGAATACCGTCTTGGCGCGGCGGACAAGCTGTATGCCGAGCGGGATACCTATTTTGAGCGGCTTGACTACGAACTGATGATCATCGAGCGCATGGGGTTTCCCGGCTACTTCCTGATTGTTTCCGACTTTATCAAGTGGGCCAAGGACAATGATATTCCGGTGGGGCCGGGGCGGGGGTCCGGCGCGGGCTCGCTCGTCGCTTGGGTGCTCCTGATCACAGACCTTGATCCGCTCCGCTTTGATCTACTCTTCGAACGCTTCCTGAATCCCGAACGTGTGTCGATGCCGGATTTCGATATCGATTTCTGTCAGGAACGTCGAGGAGAAGTCATCCGCTATGTGCGCGACAAGTATGGCGCCGACTCCGTCGCCATGATCATCACATTCGGTACATTGCAGGCCAAGGCTGTCGTCCGCGACGTCGGCCGTGTTATGCAGATGCCATATGGTCAGGTCGACCGGCTTGCCAAGCTGATCCCCTTCAATCCCGCCAATCCGCCCAAGCTGCAGGATGCAATCGACGACGAGCCAAAATTCCAGGATGAAATCGACGCTGACGAGCGTGTTGGGGAACTGCTGGAAGTCGCACTGTCGCTGGAAGGCAAGTACCGAAATGCGGGCACGCACGCAGCGGGTGTTGTGATCGGCGACCGGCCACTGGTCGAGCTCGTGCCGCTCTACAATGATCCGAGGGCGGATCTTCCGGCAACCCAGTTCAACATGAAGTACGCTGAAATGGCGGGGCTGGTGAAGTTTGACTTCCTCGGACTGAAAACCCTGACCGTGATCGACCGGGCGCTCAAGCTGATCCGACGGGACGGCCGGGATGTCGGGCCGGAATGGCAAAGCCTGGATGATCAGGCCACATACGACCTCATGGCAAGCGGCGAGACGCTGGGCGTGTTTCAGCTCGAAGGCGCCGGGATGCGGGATACGCTCAAGAAGGTGCGTCCGCACAATCTTGAGGACGTCATCGCCATCATCTCACTCTACCGCCCCGGTCCGATGGAAAACATTCCGGTTTATGTCCAGGGCAAGGAAGACCCGTCCTCCGTTGTCTATCAGCATCCGGACCTGAAACCTGTCCTTGAGGCCACCTATGGCGTGCCTGTTTATCAGGAGCAGGTCATGCGGATGGCGCAAGAGATCGCTGGCTACTCCCTCGGCGAAGCCGACCTTCTGCGTCGCGCCATGGGTAAGAAGAAAGTCGAGGAGATGATCGCCCAGCGGAAGCGTTTTGTCGAAGGTGCGGCTGAGCAAAAGGGCATGGAAGAGAAGCTCGCCAACGACATCTTCGATACGATGGAGAAGTTCGCCGGCTACGGTTTCAACAAATCTCACGCGGCGGCCTATGCGTTGATCGGTTACCATACGGGCTACCTGAAGCGGCATTTCCCTGTCGAATTTCTCGCCGCTTCGATGAGTCTTGATATCGGCAACACTGACAAGCTCGCGGCCTTCTTCCAGGAAGCCAAGCGACTGAAAATTCCGGTTCTGGCTCCTGATGTAAACACTTCTTCGGCAGACTTCGATGTGCGTGATGGCGCGGTCGTATATGCGCTCGGCGCACTGAAGGGCGTCGGGCTTGAGGCCATGAAACATGTCGTCGAGATACGGGACAAGGATGGTCGCTTTGCGGATCTCTACGACTTCGCTGAACGCGTCGATCCGAAACATGTGAACAAGAAAGCGTTTGAATCGCTTTCCAAGGCCGGCGCATTCGATGGCACGGAGCCGAACCGCGCCAGAATGCTGGAGTCAGCGCCGCTGCTGGCAAATTTGGCGGTTAGTGCAGCCCAGGACCGACAAGGCGGGCAGGGCGGTCTGTTTGCCGAGGCCGAACCTGCACTAAGGCCGGTGCTGCCGAAAACCAGGGCCTGGAATGGTCAACAGAAACTGGATCAGGAGTTCAAGTCGATCGGGTTCTACTTCTCTGGCCATCCCCTGGATGACGTGCTTGAGGGATTGGACCGCGAACGCGTGACCCTGGCCATGGAGGTGCAGGATCGTGCCTCGGACGGCAAGCCGCTCGAGATGATCGGCGTCGTCCGCGCGCGTAGCGATAAACCTGCGCGCAATGGCGGCAAGTTTGCGTTCCTGACGCTTTCCGACCCATCTGGCGAAGTCGAGATGATGGTTTTCCCGGAAACCTTGTCCCAAAATTACGATCTGCTTCAGGTCGGCAATGCGGTGGCGATCACCGTTGGGGTGAAACGAAACGCCGAAGAAATCAAACTGAACGCTGAACGGGTACTGAAGCTTGAAGCAGCCAGATTGTCGAAGGCGATGGGGGCGCTCAAGATTCGGCTCGCTGTTGGCGCATATGTTGGCGATCTGGCGGGAGTGGTTGGCCATCTTGCAAAGCTTCAGGACCTTGAACAGGGCGAACTCCTGATCGAAATGCCACTGGAAGACGGCCGGGTTGTCACCATGAAGCTGCCGGCAACTTACACGATTGGCCTGAGTGCACAGCGGGCCCTGAAAGAAGCGCCCGGCGTGGAGCGCGTCGAGCCCCTCAAGGCTGCCTGACAAAAGCCGCGCCAGAACTCTTGCAGGCATCGGCATTTTCTGTATAAGCCGCCACATCAGAAACCAGTTCACGGGTGCATCCGGTGCGACGGGCCATAGGGGTCCAACGTTCCACTCGTGACGGCCAACCGGATGGAGAAAATCTATGGCCCTACCTGACTTCAACATGCGTCAGCTGCTCGAAGCTGGCGTTCACTTCGGTCACCAAACCCACCGCTGGAATCCTCGCATGAAGCCGTATATCTACGGTGATCGTTCGGGAATCCACATCATGGACCTGTCTCAGACCGTCCCTTCGCTGCACCAGGCCCTGGTCTTTGTGCGCGACACGGTCGCAAAAGGTGGTCGGGTCCTGTTCGTGGGCACCAAGCGTCAGGCCCAGGAGCCGATTGCCGAAGCTGCTGGCCGTTGCGCTCAGTATTACATGAACCATCGCTGGCTCGGCGGCACGCTGACCAACTGGTCCACTGTTTCCAATTCCATCAAGCAGCTCAAAGAGCTGAACGCGATGTTTGAAAGCGGTGACAGCGGCCAAGGGCTCACCAAGAAGGAATTGCTCGACCTTGAGCGTCGCCGTGACAAGCTTCAGCTCTCTCTTGGCGGTATCGCAGACATGGGCGGCCTGCCGGCTGCTATGATCGTGATCGATACGAACAAGGAAGCGATTGCTGTCCAGGAAGCTCGCAAGCTGGGAATTCCAGTCGTCGCCGTGCTTGATACAAATTGTGACCCGGCTGACGCCGACTATGGCTTTCCTGGTAATGACGATGCTGCGCGCGCCATTTCCCTTTACTGCAACCTGTTCGCGGATGCCGTACTGGACGGCCTGGCAGAGTCGACGGCTGGCCTTGGTGTTGACCTTGGTGAGCTAGAAGATATCGACGCCATGGCTGAAGCTGACGTGGCTGTGGCCGCAGAAGGCGAAACCGCCGAAGATACAACAGGCGCCTAGGAACAGGCGTCTGACCTGAAGACCAAACTGAAGGAATACAGCAATGGCTGAGATTACCGCTGCGCTTGTTAAAGCACTGCGCGAGAAGACTGGCGCAGGCATGATGGATGCCAAAAAGGCGCTCGTCGAAAACAATGGCGATGAAGCCGCGGCCACCGATTGGCTGCGCGCGAAAGGCCTCTCGAAAGCAGCCAAGAAATCTGGACGCACCGCCGCTGATGGTCTCGTTTCAGTCCAAGTCTCGGACGACGGCAAGACCGGCGCAATTGTGGAATTGAACGCTGAAACCGACTTTGTCGCCCGGAACGAGAAATTCCAGGCGGCGCTGGCTGGAATCACCAAAGCTGCACTCGAAACGGACGGGTCCGTCGAGGGGCTATCTTCTGCTCCAGCGCCGGATGGCGAAGGTTCTGTGGATGACCTGATCAAACGCCTGATTGCGACCGTTGGCGAGAACATGACCCTGCGTCGCAGTGCGAAGCTGACGGCGGACGGCAAGGTGGCTTCCTATATCCACAATGCTGAAACGGCCGGCATGGGCAAAGTCGGTGTGCTTGTCGCCCTCGACGGTTCTGGCGATCTGGAAGAAGTCGGCCGCAAGGTTGCGATGCATATCGCGGCAACGTCGCCTGCATCCGCCACCACTGATGAGCTGGATCCGGCGATTGTTGAGGCTGAAAAGCGCGTACTTACCGAGCAGGCTCGCGAAAGCGGCAAGCCTGACAATGTCATCGAGAAGATGATCGTTGGCCGGATGCAGAAGTTCTACAAGGAAGTTGTTCTTGTAGAGCAGCCATTCGTGATGAACCCTGACCAGACGGTTGGTAAATTCCTCGAGGAGCAGGGCGCAACGCTGAAGGGCTTCGTGCACTTCAAGCTGGGTGAGGGCATCGAGAAAGAAGAAGACAACTTCGCCGACGAAGTTGCATCCATGACAAAAGGCAGCTGATCCCGCTTGCCTTTCGGCCCGCAAAGGGCTTTGAACATCCCGGTCGCCCATGACAGGCGGCCGGGAATCTTTTAGGAGCCTATAAGGCCGATAATACCGGAGACACCGCCCATGCAGACCGAAGAGTCCGACTCCAGCCCCTTGAAATACAAACGGGTGTTGTTGAAGCTCTCCGGAGAGGCGCTGATGGGCCCCGGACAATTCGGAATTGATATTCCGACGTGCGAGAAATTCGCACATGCAATCAAGCAAGCTCAGGACACTGGCGCGGAAGTCTGCCTCGTCATTGGCGGCGGAAACATTTTTCGCGGCGTCGCGGGCGCTGCCAAGGGCATGGAGCGTGCACAGGCCGATTCCATGGGCATGCTGGCCACGATCATGAATGCTCTTGCCATGCAAAGCGTGCTTGAGAGCATTGGCGTCCCGACGCGCGTGCAATCGGCAATCCGAATGGAGTCGATTTGCGAGCCCTATATTCGCCGCCGGGCCCAGCGACACATGGAAAAAGGCCGCGTTGTGATATTTGCGGCCGGCATTGGAAACCCATTCTTCACGACAGATACCGGGGCTGCGCTGCGGGCGATCGAAATGAACTGCGATGCCCTGCTCAAGGGGACGCAAGTCGACGGCGTCTACACAGCAGACCCCAAGATCGACGCAAATGCGACGCGCTACGACGAGGTTGGCTATCAGGAATTGCTGGCCAAGGATTTGCGGGTGATGGACCCCTCTGCGGTGAGTCTTATGCGCGACAACAACATCCCGATCGTGGTCTTCTCGCTTAAGGAAGAGGGGTCTCTCCTCAAAGTCCTTCATGGGAAGGGTACATCGACAACAATCAACAATCATGGAGCGTAAGTGTCATGAGCTATGACAAGAAGGATCTTGAGCGCCGGATGGAAGGCGCCCTGGCGTCTCTCTCCACTGAATTCAGCGGTCTGCGGACGGGCCGGGCCTCGGTGAACCTGCTAGATGCGGTTATGGTGCCAGCCTATGGTTCAACTGTGCCGTTGAACCAGGTCGCGTCGGTCACCGTGTCTGACAACCGCATGTTGTCGGTCAATGTTTGGGACAAGACTGTCGTTGGTGCGACGGAGCGGGCGATCCGGGATTCCGGCTTGGGCCTGAACCCTGTTACGGACGGCCAGAATTTGCGCATTCCGATCCCGCCGCTGAATGAAGAACGCCGTGTTGAACTCCAAAAAGTTGCTGGCAAATATGCTGAAGCAGCACGGGTATCCGTCCGCAATATTCGCCGGGATGGCATGGACACGCTCAAGAAGATGGAAAAGGATGGTGATATCAGCGAAGATCGCCACCGTGCACTGTCTGATGAAGTCCAGAAGTTGACCGATCTCTATGTCAGCAAAGTTGACGACGCGCTGAAAGCCAAAGAAGCGGAGATAATGCAGGTCTGATGTCGACCGACGACGCCTCTGCGCCGTCCGACTCGCATGCGGGCGCATCTCGCGTACCCGCTCACATTGCCATCATCATGGATGGGAATGGTCGGTGGGCGAACGCTCGTGGATTGCCACGGGCTGCAGGGCATGAGCGAGGAGTCGAAGCACTTCGACGCACTGTTGAGGCGGCTGGCCAGATTGGTGTTCGATACCTGACAGTTTATTCCTTTTCGACTGAGAATTGGCGTCGGCCCGCATCCGAGGTCAACGCCCTGTTTGGGCTCCTGAAAACTTTCATTAAGAAAGATCTCGGAAGACTCAAAAAGGAAGGCGTGAAGATAAGGGTTATCGGCAGGCGCCAGGGTCTGCCGGATGACATAGCTGGATTGGTCGAAAGGGCGGAACGTGAAACTGCGGACAATGCTGATTTCTATTTGAACATCGCGTTCAATTATGGGGGGCGCGAGGAGATTGCGCGCGCTTCGCGAAGACTGGCGGCGGATGTCGAGAGCGGCAAGTTGGCGTCTGAGAATGTGACTGAAGACATCTTCGCTTCCTATCTCGATACGGTCGATATGCCGGATCCAGATCTTCTCATCCGAACGAGTGGGGAATACCGCTTGAGCAACTTCCTGTTGTGGCAAGCCGCTTATAGCGAACTCGTGTTCTTCGACGTGTTATGGCCAGACTTCGATCGTTCCTTTCTGGAGAAGGCGGTTGCGATCTATAGCGAAAGGGAGCGCCGCTTTGGCGCTGTTTCGAAGGGGAGCGCATAATGGGCGACTGGACCCCGCCCGAGAGCCGCTTTTCCCAGCTTGGACTCCGCTTGCTGACGGCAGCACTCCTTATTCCTGCCGGCTTGTTCGTCGTATGGTCAGGCGGATGGTGGTTGGCGGCTGCTTGTGCGCTTTTCGGCGGTATCATGGCTTGGGAATGGGCTGGAATGAGCGGGCATCCTCGCGGCTGGCTTCTGAGCTTTGCCGCCGCACTATTCTGCCTCAGCCTTCCTATGGATTTGACCTGGCTTCACGTCTTCCTGGGTTGTTTCGGGTTGGCGCTTTCGTTTGCATCCAATGCGGGCGGTTTGCGGATACGATCCGCTGCTATGCTTGGCTGGTTCTATGTTACTGCCATGGCGGCTGGTCTCTGGTTCTTGCGCGAAGGACCCTGGGATGGCCGCACTGTTGCATTGTATTTCATGTCCTTCGTCTGGGCATCCGACGCTGCGGCGTATTTTGTCGGGCGGGGTTTGGGGGGGCCGCGCCTGTTGCCTCAGGAAAGTCCGAACAAGACTTGGAGCGGAGCAACGGGCGCGCTCCTATTCACGGCTGTGTGCGGTATTGCTGCGGCGGATTTGCAGAACTCCAGTCTGATCTTGTGGGTGCTTTTGGGCGCCAGCCTGTCATTTACCGCACAGCTCGGAGATCTTCTTGAAAGTGGCCTCAAGCGCCGGTTCAAGGTGAAGGACTCGAGCAACCTGCTCCCCGGGCATGGGGGTGTTCTTGACAGGGTCGATGGCCTCGGCGCCGTCGGAATCGTTGGTTCACTTCTGTTGTGGAGCTTTCCGTCACTCTCGACCGCACTGGGTCTGTACTGATGGCCACCCGCCGTATCAGCATCATGGGATCAACGGGATCAATCGGAAAGTCTGCGTTGGATGTCGTCCGTCACGCCAACGCCAATGCAGAGCAGACATTTCAGATCGTAGCGCTTGCGGCCGGCTCGGATGCAGAAGGTCTCGCTGCGCAAGCTATCGCGTTCAATGCTGAAATCGCGGTGATTTCTGATGAGTCCCAGCTGCCGACCCTGAAAACTCTGCTGGCTGGAACTGATATCGAAGCGGCGGCAGGCGAAACAGCGATCGCAGAAGCAGCAGCGCGCCCGGTGGAGCGCATGTTGGCGGCGATTGTTGGGGCAGCTGGCCTCAAATCCACGATATCTGCCATACGTGCGGGAAATGATGTCGCGATCGCAAACAAGGAAAGCATTGTGTGCGGTGGCAAGCTCATTCTGAGCGAGGCGCGACGCAGGGGCGTCTCGATACTGCCAGTCGATTCTGAGCATTCAGCCATTTTTCAATGTCTTGGCGATGGTCGCTCTCTGGAAAAGTTGACAATCACGGCATCCGGCGGGCCGTTCCTCACGTCGTCTCTGGATCAGATGCGCATGGCGAGCCCCAAGCAAGCGGCCGCCCACCCGAACTGGAGCATGGGCGTCAAGAACTCCATCGACAGTGCGACCCTCATGAATAAAGCGCTTGAGTTCATCGAGGCGGGATTTCTTTTCGATGTCGAAGGGGAGCGCTTGGATGTGATCGTCCATCCTCAATCGATCATTCACGGCATGGCGCACTTTACCGATGGCTCAGTCATCGCGCAGCTTGGTGCGCCAGACATGAAAACGCCGATATCCTACGCGCTGGGCTGGCCGGACAGGGTTCCAACCGTCGTGGACCGTCTCGACCTCGCCACTCTCGGCCGGCTGGACTTTGGAAATGTTGATGAAACGCGTTTCCCGGCCATTCGGCTGGCGCGTCAGGCATATGCACACGGTGTTCAGGCAACGACCGTATTAAATTGCGCTAATGAATCGGCTGTTTCTGCATTTATTGCGGGCCATTGCGGGTTTCTGGACATAAGCTGGATCGTGGAAGAGACGTTGAATCGCTATTTTTCGGGAAATATGCACGGAATCGCCTGCGATACTCTGGAGGAGATTGCCTTGCTGGACCGTTTCAGTCGAGAAATGGCGCGCGATGTACTAGAGAAGACCCAGCGTCGTACGGGAGGATAACGTTTTGGGTGATTTTCTCAGCCAGGGACCCTTGTTTCTATTTTGCCTGATTTTCATGATGGGCATCGTGGTTATCGTCCATGAGTACGGCCACTACATCGTGGGGCGCTGGTTTGGCGCCGCCGTGGAGTCTTTCTCGGTGGGATTTGGAAAGCCGATCTTTGAACGCACTGACAAGCACGGCACGCGCTGGCGCGTGAACTGGATTCCGCTCGGTGGCTTTGTGAAATTTGTGGGTGAGAGCCAGATGGCGGGCGATGTCGGCAAGATTGAGCAGGGGCCGATTGGCAGGGCATATCCAGAGCTTGGGGTCGGTCAACGCTCGCTCGTCAGCCTCGCAGGACCATTTGCCAACTTCATCCTTTCAACCCTTATATTCGCTCTGATATTGGGCGTTCACGGTCGTCCGGTCATGAAGGTCGGCATTGCCGCAGTAGTACCAGATGGAGCGGCTGCTGAAGCTGGAATGGAATCCGGCGACGTGATCATGTCAGTAAATGGCAATTCGGTTAGCGATACGTCCGAAGTCTTGATGGCGATCATCCTGAACCCGAATGAACCAATTGATTTCGTTGTTCAGCGCGGCGATTCCGAGAAAGCTCTGGTAGTGACCCCTGATGAAATTGTCCGTGAAAACGATTTCGGGCAGCAAGTCCCCCAGGCCACGATTGGCGTGAGTATCGCCCCGATCTCGTATGGGGAACACATCTACTACAATCCGGTAGAGGCCTTGGGGCAGGGCGTTCTCGAAACCGGCGCGACGATCGATCGGACGGTGACGATGCTTACGCGAATCGTTACCGGAAAAATGTCGATGCACGCCATGACGGGGCCTGTGGGAATCGGAGATATTTCCCGCCGCGTGGTTAACAAGGTCTGGGAACAGGAGCAGGCGACGACCGGTCAGAAGCTCGAACGTCTGTTCTGGATGCTGGCAAGCATTTGCGCCGCGATCTCAGTAGGAGTCGGCTTTTTCAACCTTCTTCCGCTGCCGGTATTGGATGGCGGACACCTTGTATTTAATGCATATGAAGCCATTGCGGGCAGGGAAATGCCGCAAAAAGTGCAGGAGGTGGCCCTGACATTCGGGTTGATCCTGTTATTGGGAATGGTCGTGGTGATCACTTGGGGTGATATCATCGAGACCGGCTTGTTCGGAGCAAGAGGCGGCTGATCCGCCTGCCGAAATTAACCAGAGAGTGTGTCGACGATGCGTAAGTTTCTTGCAGCAACCATGATGGCGAGCAGCGTTCTGGCTGTGAACACAGCGCTTGTTCCCATGGGCACTGCCGATGCACAGGAAGATAGTCGCTATGGCGGCACCATCCGCTCCGTCATTGTCGAGGGCAATCAGCGTATCGAGGCGCGTACGGTTCAATCCTACCTGCTTGTAGAGCCTGGTGATTCCTTTGATCCTGACCGCATTGACCTATCCTTGAAGACACTGTTTGCCACCAACCTGTTTGCGGACGTGTCGATTGACCGTGTGGATGACAATCTGGTCGTGCGTGTGGTTGAGAACCCGATCATCAACCGCGTGGTTTTTGAAGGAAACAGCGCGCTAGATGACGACAAGCTCAAAGAAGACATCCAGGCAGCACCTCGCGGCATCTTCACTGCTGCTCGTGTGCAATCCGATGTTCAACGTATCCTCGAACTATACCGCCAGTCCGGTCGATTTGCCGCCAAAGTCGAACCGCAATACAAACCGCTGGAACAAAATCGTGTTGATCTGATTTTCGAGATCACCGAAGGGCCTGTCACCGGTGTCCGGTCGATCAACTTCCTTGGCAATCAGGCTTACTCGGACTCGCGCCTTCGCAGCGAGATTGTCACGCGTCAATCACGTCTGTGGCGCTTCTTCAGCTCGAATGACAATTACGATCCGGGCCGTCTGGAATATGACCGCGACCTCTTGCGACAGTTCTATCAGAACAATGGCTATTACGATTTCCGCGTGACATCCGCTGTGGCGGAACTGACGCCGGACCAGAAGGACTTCTACATCACCATGACGGTGGATGAGGGACGCCAGTATTATTTCGGCGAGGTTAAAGTGGAGACGGCGCTCGAGAAGCTTAATGCTGAGGCACTGAAACGTGCTGTGCCTATTCAATCCGACACGCTCTTCCGGGGCGACTCGATTGAAGACACGATCGACTCGCTGACTTACGCAGCGGGTATAGCGGGTTACGCCTTTGTTGATGTTCGTCCACAGTTGGACGTGAATCCCGAGACGGGTCTGATTGATGTCACCTTCGCTGTGGATGAAGGTCCTCGAGTTTACATCGATCGGATCAATATTGTCGGTAACACGCAGACACTTGATCGGGTCATTCGTCGGGAACTCCGAATTTCAGAAGGCGATGCGTTCAACCGCATCCTTCTTGATCGTTCCAAGAATCGCGTCCGAGCTCTGGGTTACTTCAAGAATGTCGAAGTGGTTGAGACCCCGTCGGAAGATCCGGACCGGACCATTGTGGATATCAAGGTCGAGGAACAACCAACCGGCGAACTGTCCTTCGCGGCCGGCTTCTCATCCGTGGATGCCTATCTGCTCGACGTCAGCGCGTCACAGCGCAATCTGAGGGGGCGCGGTCAATCGGTTGTTGCTCGCGTGTCCGCTTCGAGCCGTCAGCAAATTCTGGATTTCCGGTTCACTGAGCCAAGACTGTTTGATCGCAATCTTTCCGGCGGTATTGACGCCTACGCTACTCGCCAGGACTATGAAGATTATTCGGGCTTCACCAGCGATACGATTGGTGCGGGCGTACGCCTCGGTTTCCCACTTACGGAACGCATGCAGCTTGGCCTTAGCTACAGATTGCAAACCGATGAAGTGAACGTTCTCGATCGTAATTACATCATCGACGAAGAAGGATTTTTTGTTACCGACCGCGTCCAGATCACAGGGGCCGACACCCCAGAGGATCTCACAGACGACACCTATCGGCTCGTCGAACCAGGCGATGCCGGTGCGGGCCAACGCGTTGTTGACCAATGTTCGCGCGATTATGTCTTGAGAGATCCGATCTGTCGGGCAGAACGCAGCGATCTGTCCTCGATCCTCGGATATAATTTCTACTGGGACCGCACTAACGATCCGATAAGGCCGTCGCGCGGCTTTGATTTCCGATTCAGCCAGGACCTTGCCGGTATTGGCGGTGATGTGAAGTATTTGCGGACTGAGTCTACCGCGACCATGTATCGTGGCATCTGGCGCGATATAATTGCGAGCCTTCGTGTTTCCGGAGGGTATGTTTTCCCACTGGAAGACGGTCAGGGCGTGAGGATCAACAACCGTTTCTTCCGGGGTGGCAGCACGTTCCGCGGGTTTGACGTCGCAGGCATCGGCCCGCGAGAGATCGTCCGCGTAGTCGATCCTGAAACTGGGGAAGTTGTTCAGACTCGCCGCCTCAATTCGCAAGGCGGTAATGTCTATTATCAAAGCACATTCGAACTTAGCCTGCCGAGCTTCCTGCCTGAAGAATACGGTATCAAGAGCGCGCTGTTCGCAGAGGCGGGTGCCTTGGGCTCTCTTCGTGGGCCTGACGTCGGTCCCACAATCTACTTCACCGATCAATCGACCGGCCTGCCAGCAGTCCGGCTCACCAAGACGGCTGCATCCATGCGGGCGTCCGCCGGTCTAAGTGTTTTCTGGGACTCTCCGTTTGGTCCCATTCGGTTCGATTTCTCTCAAATTCTCAAACGGGAAGACTATGACCGGACGGAAACGTTCCGGTTCTCGACCTCAACAAGATTCTAATTTCAAGCTGAAAGACAGGAGACTAGAATGTCCCGACTCAAGAACTTCATTTTCGCCATGGTGGCGTCACTCGCCGCAATTGCCTTGGTTGCGCCGGCATCTTTCGCTCAGGGCACCACGGTCATTACGATCGATGAGGCAAAAATCCTGCGCGACAGCAAAGCTGGCAAAGACATTCAGGCCAAGCTTCAAAGCATCGAATCTCAGATCAATACCGAGTTGACGCCAACCAAGACGTCGCTTGAGGCTGAAGGCAAGGCGCTGAATACTGAACTGCAAGGTAAGACACGCGAGCAGATTGCCGGCGACGCAGCAATGGTTGCCCGCCTCAACGCGTACGACAAGAAGGCCGGTGATTTCGGCAAGGCCCGCCAAAAAGCTGCCAGTGAGTTTCAGCTGACCGAACGTCAGGCTCTTATCGATTTCAACAAGGCGCTTGAGCCGGTTCTCCTGCAGGTCGTGAGTGAAAAAAATGCACAGATCGTGCTGTCCAAGAGCGCTCTGATCTATGGCGTGGATTCTGTTGATGTCTCCGCACTGGTCATCAGCAAGTTGGACGCTACGACGCCTACACTTTCGGTCGTCCGCAAGCGCATCCCTGACCAGCCAGCGCAGTAAATTGAGACATCCGTGCCAGTAGACGTTCGATTTTTCGCGCCATTGGGATCTCTTTCTCTTGGCGAACTGGCTAAACAGACCGGGTCTGGTCTCTTCGGAGATGAAGATCTGGAACTGACGGGCATCTCCTCGGCTGCGAACGGCCGCCGGGGAGACCTTGGATTTCTCGATGGAGACGGAAAGTCTGCTATCGAGATCAATCCCGACATCTCAGCCCTTGTCGTTAATGATGCCAATGTGGCCCGCATTCCCGACGGCATTCCCTATATCATTTCAAAGTTTCCCCGCCATGTTCACGGAACAGCTGCGGTAAAACTGTTTCGTCCACGTCATTTGGATTGGCATGGTGAGTCTGCCATTTCGCCCGATGCCACGGTAGACGAGAGCGTTAAGATCGCACCGGGTGCTGCCATCGCACCTGGCGCCGTGATCGGTGCCGGCACATTCATCGGGGCGAATGCTGTTATTGGTCCAGGCGTCCAGATTGGCCGCAATTGCGTTATCGGCCCTGCCGCGACCGTATTCTGTGCACTTATAGGGGATCATGTGAGACTGCTGTCCGGTGCTCGGATAGGCGAGGCGGGGTTCGGAGTCATGCCTGGTCCCAGCGGGGCGGAGGATGCTCCACATTATGGCCGCGTCGTCCTGCAGGATCACGTTACCATTGGTGCCAATTCCTGTGTCGATCGGGGGGCCTTTGACGACACAATTCTCGGGGAACGAACACGGATCGATAATCTGTGCCAAATCGCTCACAATGTGGTGCTTGGTCGCTCGGTTCTCATGGCGGCATTCGGTGGTATTTCAGGATCGGTTCAGATCGGTGATGGCACGATGCTTGGTGGACGCGTTGGAATCGCGGATCATGTGAAAGTCGGCGAGGGTGTATCTCTGGCGGCCTCTTCGGGTTTGTTCAGAAATATCGAAGACGGCGAAACATGGGGCGGAACACCTGCCAAACCTCTCCGCCAATGGATGCGCGAGATCGCGTGGTTGCAGAAGAACGCAAACCCGAAGAAAAAGGGTTAGTCAGCGCGTCCCAGCAGCTTTTGGAAACTCATGTCCACACAAATTCATCCCACTGCCTACATTGAGGACGGAGCCGCTCTCGGTGATGGTGTCGTTGTCGGGCCATTCTGTCATATTGGTCCACACGCACGCATTGGGGCTAATTCCGTCCTGATGACGCATTCTGTCGTGACCGGTCACACAGAACTGGGGGAGGGGTGTGTCCTGCACCCGCATGCGGTATTGGGTGGTGTGCCTCAAGTTATAGGGTTTGAATCGACACCGGACTCTCGACTGGTTGTCGGTGAGAACTGCGTCTTTCGTGAGTATGCAACCGCCCATTCGGGCATGCCCAAATTTGGCGGCCTTACAGTGATCGGGAACAATTGCTTTGTCATGATCGGGGCGCACATCGCCCATGACAACCACATTGGTAATAACGTCGTCATGGCAAATAATGTTTCTCTGGCTGGCCACATCACAGTCGGGGACAATGTGTGGTTCGGCGGTCTTGCCGCCGTTCACCAATTCTCTCGCATCGGACGGAATGCTTTCGTCGGCGGGGGAGCGATTGTTGTGGAAGACGTAATTCCGTTTGGATCGGTCGTCGGCAATCACGCCAAACTGTCGGGCCTGAACATGGTCGGTCTCAAGCGCCGAGGCTTCTCGAAAGCAGATATCCGGGACATTCGCGCCGCTTACAAAGCCATCTTTCTTGGAGATGGCTTGTTCAAGGATCGGCTGGAACAGGCGTCGCAGGATTATGCAGAGAATCCGCTGGCCATGGAGATCATCACATTCATCCGTGAGGGCGACCGCCCCATCTGCAAACCAGGTTGATGATATAATGGCTCCACTCGGTATCATCGCAGGACTGGGCGACCTACCAGTTGCCATCGCAGAGAATGCCATTGAGGAAGGGCAGGGTGCGTATGTGCTCCGCCTGAGGGGCTTTGATGATCCGGCACTGGCCAGGTTTCCGGGGGAAGCCATAGGTCTCGGTGAAGTCGGTGGAATAATGAAAAAGCTGAAATCTGCAGGGTGTGAGGAAGTTGTATTTGCCGGCATCGTCAAACGTCCAGATTTCAGCAATCTGAAACTGGATGTGAAAGGCGTGACCCTTCTCCCTAAAGTGTTGTCTGCCGCCAAGAAGGGCGACGATGCGTTGCTGCGTGTCTTGGTGAATGAGTTCGAGAAGCAGGGCTTCAAGGTTCTCGGCAGCCAAGAGGCGCATAAGCAATTGCTGGCGCCGGAGGGGATCATCGCGGGTCATCAGCCGACTGAAGAAGAATTTCTTGACATAGAACATGCTGCGCGTGTCGCGTCTGCGATGGGTGCGCTTGATATCGGACAGGGATCGGTCGTCTGTAACGGGCTTGTTTTGGCTGTTGAAGCCCAGGAAGGTACTGATGCGATGCTGGATCGCTGCGCGGCTCTGCCAGAGGAAATCCGAGGGTCAGCCTTGAGCCGGAAAGGCGTTCTCGTCAAACGGCCAAAGCCTGCGCAGGATCTCCGGATCGATCTGCCTACCACGGGCGTTTCGACGGTAGAGAAGGTTGCCGCCGCGGGGCTCGCTGGCCTCGCAATAGAAGCGGGGGGCGCTCTGCTGCTAAACCGCCGCAAAATGATCGAGCGCGCTGAGGAACTAGGCGTATTTATCTATGGTTTTACTCCAGAGACAGGGCGGTGAGCGCGCCGCGCATCTACATGGTCGCCGCCGAAACATCTGGCGACCTGTTGGCCAGGGAAGTTGTTGAAGACATTCGCAGGCGAAATCCGGACGCGCATATTTCCGGCATTGGTGGCGGAGAACTTGCGTCGGTCGGAATAGAATCTGCAATTGATATCAGTCCACTGTCGATCCTTGGGTTTGTCGAAGGTCTTAGAGCGTATGGCGATGTTGTTCGTCTCGCCGATGCAGCCGCCGACGCCATCATCGCGGATGACCCTGATGTTGTCGTTCTGGTCGACTCTTGGGGGTTCATGCTGAGGGTTGCTCAGCGTGTCCGATTGCGCGCACCGAATATTCGGCTGGTAAAGCTGGTGGGACCGCAAGTCTGGGCGACCCGGCCCGGTCGCGCGAAGACTTTGGCTTCTGTCGTCGATCATCTATTATGCATTCATGACCTCGAGGTTCCGTTCTACGAACCCTTTGGACTCAAGACGACAGTGATTGGCAATCCTGCCATTTCCCGCCATGTTCAAGGAAATGGGTCCAGCTTTCGCGCGGGCCAGAGTATACCCGAGGACACAAAGCTTGTTCTCGTATTGCCAGGTAGTCGCCCCAGCGAAATCAAGCGCGTTGCTCCCGAATTGGTGAGCGCAGCCAAAGCGCTGAAATCGAACGATCCAAATCTCAAAATTGTCTTCATGCCGGCTTCCAACGTCGCAACTCAATTCCGGGAAGATTTTCCAGGCGTTGCGTCATGGTCGATTGTCTCAAGCGATCCCGGCGCACGATATGACGCAATGGCGGCGGCAGATCTGGCGCTTGCTTGCTCTGGTACGGTGACCACGGAACTTGCCATGCAGGACACGCCTATGATCGTTGCGTACAAGACAGGATGGATCACATGGGCCTTGGCGCGAGGCCTGCTTTACAGCAAAACGCATATTACATTGCTCAATATCGTGAGCGACGATCAGCCAATTGTGCCGGAATTTGTTCAAACCCAGCAGAAGGCCGACCTTATCGCTGCCGCGGCGCAGGATTGGTTCACCGATCCAGATAAACTTTTAGCACAGTTGAACCGACAACGAATTGCACTGGATCGGATGAAAGAAGGCGATAGGGACGCCAGCGAAATTGCGGCAGGCGTCATTCTGGATGAGGCGGCAGCACGGTCTGCAGGATCCATCTCGCTTCAGTCCTGAACAAACGATCGGTCGATCAGAGTCTTGAGCCCCCACAGACCTGGAAGTTGAATTGTGTGACCCCACTTTTCAGCTATTGCAGAACGTGCCCCAAGGCTGACAAGTTTGAGGTAATCCTTCTGCGGATCATAATCCTGTAAAGGTGCGCCGCTCAGCTTCGCGATCAGATTCTGCATGAGGATGGGCCCTTGCCGCACGGCATACACGCCTGCTTTGGGTATGTGACCCTTTTGAAGAGAAGCCACATCGCCTGAAATGAAAATGTCTGGATGTGAGATCGACTGCAGGCATGAATTTACGACTGGAAATCCGCCACTCGTCTCAAGTCCTGATTTTTCCAGCCAGCCAGGTGCGCGTGCACCGGCGGTCCATAGAACCAGTTGTGCAGTCAGGAACTGTCCAGAATCCAACATCAGGCAGCCATTCTCATGCGCGCGCACTTGTGTGTTTTCGATAATCGTTACGCTTGCCTCGCTCAGGCGCTCGCACAGCGCACGCCTCAATGATGGCGAACTTGATGAAAGTATTTCCGACCGATCCACGATTGCCAAGGGGTTAGACGTAGGGAGGCCGCAGGCGTTCATCTTGTGCCGAACAGCTAGCGCAAGCTCAACACCGCCGAGGCCACCCCCAATGAGTGCAACCCCTTCGGAGAGATTTCCTGAATCCTGTTGCCACGCTTCAACGAAATGCGACATTGGCTTTACGGTCAGATAGCCTTTCCGGTCAGCAATGCTTGCGGGCGCAGACATGATCCCGACATCGATAGACGTCTGGGTGAAGGAATAGGATGCACCCGTTTCCCCGGTCGCAGTTTTCACGACCGGATCAAAATCAACGATTGAATCATAGACAATATCAACCCCGGCTTCGACACATAAGCGGTTCAGATCGACCTCCACTTCGCTTCGGTCAAAATGTCCCGCAACAAAGCCAGGCACCATGCCACTATAGACGGCGTAGGCCCGTGGGTTCACCAGCTTGAATTTCTTGTGCGGGCAGGGGTGTTTCTTGAGCCAGCGAAGCGCTGTGATGTGTGCGTGTCCGCCGCCTATCAGAAGCACATCGCATCGCATGACCGGTCAGGCTCCCAACGGCTTGTCAGACCACCATGACTGGAGCGCAGTTGCGATAGCGGCACATTCAGCATCCGCCGTCGTCGGTCCATTGAAAACAACCATGGCGGAGCCTTCGAGGGCCGTTTCCTGCAATGCATCGACCGGCCAGCGCGCCCCGTAAACCTTGCAGTCGCCGAGCGTCGTCAGATACTCGCCAAACTCGCTCTCACGACCATCACGAAACAATGGTAGCCATAGCATCAGCACCGCCTTTGGCCATCGCTTCAGGGCTTTGGGAGTCCACAGCGCCAACGCATCAATATCCCGACTTGTTTCGTAACTCGGATCGACCAGACAGACCATGGTTTCACCGCTTCTGGGAGACAGTTTCAGCGCGCTGGCGTATCCATCCGCTTTTTTGATCTGAATACGGTCGTCATCGCCGATGGCATGATTCAAGGCTTCGTATTCAGCTGGATGCTTTTCGAATAACACGTAGCGAGTATCCGTAGGCAGTAGGGTCTGCGCATGAGCGGGAGAGCCGGGGTAGCTATTGATGCCAGCCGTCTCAACGAACTCGACCCATGATCGAAGCGGTTTAGGAGTCTGCCCCTCCAATATGGAGAGAATGCCGTCCCCGGCCTCATCTCCTTTTCGCGCCTGCGGGCCTTCAAGATCGTATCGTCCTCGACCTGAATGTGTTTCCACATAGAGAATGCGATCATTACGCTGTGTCAGGTGACGGCACACCGAATGCAAGACCGCGTGCTTGACTACGTCCGCGCGGTTTCCCGCGTGAAATCCGTGTTGATACGAAAGCATGCGTCAGGTCATTCCATTCAGGAAAAAGTCCCCGCCGAACAGGGCGGGGACGATCGTTTAGTCTTGTTCCAGGCTCTTCTTGCGAACAGATTCGAACTCGTTGCCCGCATACCATGTGGGCCATTCATCAGATTGGGCAATCTGTAGCCCAACCTGGTAAAGCGCCTGGATGTCTTCGGTGAAGCCGGACAGATCCCAATCATCGGAATACTCATCCATTGGCTTGTGATAGCGCTCAGCCGTGTAGACCGCCGCGGCTGCCTTGCCTGCAGCCACACCACCATCGACCTTGTCCTGACCGCCATCGGCGTACAACATGGGCACGCCCTTCTTGGCCAGGGAGATATGGTCCGAGCGATAGAAATAGCCGGCTTCGGGTTTGGCATCCGGCTTGATCACGCGGCCTTGCTCGTCGAGCACATCTTTCAACATGTCCTCGAGCTCGGACGCGCCGTATCCGACAACTACCATGTCCTTGGTCCGGCCGATCGGCAGCGCACCATCCATGTTGATACCCGCAACGACTTGGCGATGGGGCACCAACGGGTTTTCGGCATAATAGGCAGAACCAAGCAAACCGGATTCTTCGAGCGTCACAGACAGGAAAAGGGCCGACCGCTCGAGTTCTTCGCTTGCCATGGCTTCTGCAATCTCGAGAAGCGCGGCAGAACCGGTCGCATTGTCGACGGCGCCGTTGAATATCTGGTCCTGATAGAAATCCTCGCCCGGCGCGCCGGTCTTTTCTTCAGACTTCTTTCCGAGGTGGTCCCAGTGTGCTGTGTACAGCATGTATTCATCCGGCACGGTTGCCCCTGGGAGTTTTCCGACAACGTTCCGGCTTTCAAGCTGTTCGATCGCTTGCGAAATCTTCCCGCTCGCCTTTATTCCGTCCAGCGCGACAGGTTCGAAGTCTTTTGATTTTGCCTGTTGTTTCAGCGTTTCCAGATCGAGGCCTGCACTGGCAAACAGGGACTCGGCCGTGTCTCGTGTAATCCAGCCTTCGAGCATTGTACGCTCAGCGCCGCCATCGGCACGAACGAGATCTGACTGCGCGCCGCTCCACGAGTTGGAAACAACATCCCAGCCGTATGAGGCTGGTTCGGTCTCGTGAATGACAATAGCGGCAGTTGCGCCCTGTCGTGCCGCTTCTTCAAACTTGTATGTCCAGCGCCCGTAATAGGTCATGGACTTGCCCTTGAAGAGGTCTGGGTCACCGGTTGCAAATCCGGGATCGTTGACAAGCATAACGACCGTTTTACCGGTGAAATCCTGATCCGCGTAGTCGTTCCAGTCATATTCCGGAGCGACAGATCCGTAGCCTACGAAAACAACGTCGGTGGGATCAAAGCTCAGCTCATTGGCATTTTGGCGCTTCGTCCAGAAAACAACGTCTTCCTTTGGCGTCATCGGCAGCTCCGTACCATCGGGTGTGGTAAGCTTGAAGTATGAGGCGTCCGTGTCGACCGTTTGGTTCACCATTTTGACAGTCTGGAAAAAGCTTCCATCGTCTCCCGCAGGCGTCAGACCGACGCGCTGCATCTCAGCCGCAATCCAGTCGGCCGACGCTTCACCAGCCTCGGTCCCCGGACCGCGGCCTTCGAATGTGTCGTCGGCAAGGGTCTTGATGCGAACCGCGAGGTCATCCGCTGTAATATCCGCACTGGTCTGATCTGGCAGCGGCATCAACAATTCAGATGATGCTTCAGGCTCCGTTGTGATCGGTGTGTCAGTCGCGGTTTCTTGTGCGCCGCAGGCCGCGAGCGTTAGCACGGACGCCGAAATGAGTAGTCGCTTCATTTTTGTATTTCCCCGTCAAAGACTCTTGTTGGTCATGATCTGGCACGAGCGATATCAATCGGCAAGGAAGGGGTTCACCAGAAATCTGGCCCCAAAATCACGAGGGAAGGGGAATCCACTCATCCTCATCTCCCGGAACCGCAGGAAATCTTGCCGTGCCCCCAGCTTGTATTGCAGCTGTCCAGTCCGCTCTGGCCGCGGCTATCTTTTCGGCGTCGCTCGAGACGAAATTCCAGTTTATCTTTCGCGGAGATTCCATTGGTGCGCCGCCGCAGATAACTGCTTTTGTGCCAGGAGCCATAACAACCGGCACATCCACATTCGGTTCAAGCACAGCCATACGGCCAACGCCTATCATCGTATCAGCGACTTTGGCTTCGCCCGTCACCACATAGACGGCGCGCTCCAGAGCGAGATCGCCAGGCAGGACAATTTCGGATTCGGACGTTGCTTCGAGAGCGACGTAAATGATCGGCCATGGAAACGAAACGGGTGATGTTTTGTCCCACGCAGTCCCGGCAAGTACTTTGACAGTCACATTGTCCACCAGGAACTCCGGTAGAGTATCGGCACTATGGTGGACAAAGGTGGGCGCGCTGTCCTCCTCATCCCTGGGCAGGGCAACCCAGGTCTGAAGGCCGTGCAAGTTTTGCCCGTTCTCGCGCTGAGTATCTGGAGTGCGCTCCGAATGAACAATGCCTCGCCCCGCCGTCATCCAGTTGACGGCTCCGGGCTCGATCACCAGATCGGTTCCGAGTGAATCCCGATGCCGGATTGCACCATCAAACAGGAACGTGACGGTCGCCAGACCGATATGAGGGTGGGGGCGAACGTCAAATGTCGAGCCCGGCGGATATTCAGTCGGACCGAAGTGATCGAAGAACACGAAAGGCCCCACAGATTTGTGGGCGTGAAATGGAAGAATTCTTCGGACCAGAAAACCGGCTCCGAGATCATGCATACGGGGGTCAATAATGCGGGATATGCGCATCGGCTCGGGCCTTCTGCAATCAGGACACAGTTAGAAACTGTATGAAACGCCATGTCTCTCCATTTGAAAACACAACTCGAAAAAATTCGGGCATGCCGACTGTGCGAAGGCCAGATGGATCGCCCCCCAAACCCAATCCTTCAAGCGCATTCCGGTGCGCGTATTCTGATTGCGAGCCAGGCACCGGGCAACAAGGCTGATCGCTCTGGCATGCCCTTCAAAGATCCGTCGGGATCACGGCTTCGTGACTGGATGCAGATATCTGAGCAAGATTTTTATGATCCCAGAAGGGTCGCCATCCTGCCAATGGGCTTCTGCTTTCCCGGATATGACCGAAATGGCGGCGACCGCCCGCCCATGCGGATCTGCGCCCAGACCTGGCGAACGCAAACACTGGACCTGTTGACGAATACTAAAGTGACTTTGCTCATCGGTGCCCATGCGCAGGCTTGGCACTTGGGTGTTCGACGCAAGTCGAGCTTGACGGTAACCGTTCGATGTTGGAAGGAGTACACAAGTGAGCGTATATTCACACTACCGCATCCGAGTTGGAGAAACACGTCTTGGCTAAAACGCAATCCCTGGTTCGAACAAGAGGTCTTACCCTCCTTGCGCGCCGAAGTGCGTGGGGCTTTGGCGCCCTGATCCTTTTTTACGCGACCTTCCTGCTCTCGGGGTGCGTTCATCCCGTCACGGCTGGCTCACTCGCCAATGTTACCAACTCCGTTCCACAATTTCTGCCTGAGCGTGATGTTTTCATTTCTCATGACGGCGCAGAACTTGGTCTGACGGTCTGGGCCGCGCAGACTGACCACGAGCCAGAGCATGTGGTTGTCGGCGTGCATGGCATGAACGATTTCGCCAATGCCTTCCATATGGCGGCACCTTACTGGGCTGAGCATGGCGTAGTGACATATGCTTATGACCAAAGGGGTTTTGGACGCTCGCCGGGCAGGGGGCTATGGCCGGATGAAGAATTGATGCGGGAAGATCTCCGCACGGCTGTTGCGGTCGCACGTCGTGCGCATCCCGATGCAACCATCACGGTTGTCGGCATATCCATGGGCGCCGCCGTCGCCATTTCGGCTTTCGGCTCAGACACACCCCCTGACGCAGACCGATTGATCGCATCGGGTCCAGGCTTGCGCGGTTGGGGCGCGATGAACCCACTCTACCGAGCCAGCCTGTGGATGTCGGCTCACACCAATCCCGGCTGGATCGTTCGACCACCAGCCCGCTTTGTACGTATCGAGCCCAGCGATAATATCGATATGCTCCGGGAGACTTGGGCCAACCCCCTGATGTTGCGGGAAAACCGAATTGATCAGGTTTATGGAGTCGTCTCACTGATGGAGAGAGCTCATGACAGAATCGCTGACCTTCCAGTCGATTTGCCCGTGTTGATTTCCTATGGTGCGAACGATTATGTCATCCCCCCACATGGCGTTGAGCGATCAGCGAATTTCCTGCCCGCGCATGTTCGGACGGTCTATTATGAAAAGGGGTATCATATGCTGTTGCGTGATCTGCAGGCTGAAACCGTGCACGCCGATTATCTCGCTTTCATGCAACATCCGGACGCCGATCTACCAAGTCGTTCATCAGAGTGGCCGTTCCGCTAACTGTTTCCACAGCGGAATACCTCTTGCAGTGATGCACGCGTAGACAAATATACGTCTCTCTGCCACTTCTGTGCAGTAAAGATTCCTTTGAGAAACCATCAAGGCCCAATTCATGACGACTTCTTTCCAGACAGCGCTCAACCTTGTTCCCATGGTTGTGGAGCAGACGAGCCGCGGCGAGCGGGCTTTCGACATCTTCTCGCGCCTGCTGAAAGAGCGGATCATCTTCGTTACGGGCGGCATCGATGACAGCATGGCTGCCCTGATCACCTCGCAATTGCTCTTCCTTGAGTCGGAAAATCCGAAAAAAGATATCGCAATGTATATCAACAGCCCCGGCGGATATGTTTCCTCTGGCCTCGCGATCTACGACACGATGCAGTATATTCGATGCCCCATTTCCACGGTGTGTATTGGTCAGGCCGCCTCCATGGGGTCGCTTCTGCTTGCTGCTGGCGAAAAGGGTATGCGTATCGCGCTGCCGAATGCGCGCGTGATGCTTCACCAGCCTTCGGGTGGATACCAGGGTGTCGCAACCGATATTGAGCGCCATGCAGAGGAAATCATCGAATTGAAACGCCGTCTCAACAATATCTATGTCCGCCACACGGGTCAGGAATATGATGTGATTGAGCGGAAGCTGGATCGGGATACGTTTCTGACCGCAGAAGAGGCCAAGGAATTTGGCATTGTGGACAAGGTCTTCGAGCGCCGGACGGCCGAGGATGATAAATAGGGGACCTCTCTCACGTCATTGCGGCCTGCCTCTTGCAGGGCAGGCTGATAACCCTATTGTTTCAATAGTACACAACGCGCGACGTCTTAAAGACGAAATTAAGCCTTACCCGGCATTGAGGATGGCATGACTAAACAAAATGGCTCAGGCGATTCCAAGAACACACTCTATTGTTCGTTTTGTGGAAAAAGCCAGCATGAAGTGAAGAAGCTGATTGCCGGCCCGACCGTGTTCATCTGTGATGAATGCGTTGAACTTTGCATGGACATTATTCGCGAAGAGAACAAGACCTCAATGGTCCGGTCTCGCGAAGGCGTCCCGACACCGCAGGAAATCTGCGATGTGCTGGATGACTATGTCATCGGCCAGGTGCATGCGAAGCGGATTCTTTCGGTTGCCGTGCACAATCACTACAAACGCCTCTCGCATGCTGGAAAAACAGACGGCGTCGAGCTGTCCAAATCCAATATCCTGCTGGTCGGCCCGACCGGCTGCGGCAAGACACTGTTGGCTCAGACATTGGCGCGCATCCTGGATGTGCCGTTTACGATGGCTGACGCAACAACGCTGACGGAAGCTGGTTATGTTGGTGAGGACGTTGAGAACATTGTCCTGAAGCTGCTGCAGTCGGCTGATTACAATGTCGAACGTGCCCAGCGCGGCATTGTCTATATTGATGAAATCGACAAGATTTCCCGCAAGTCTGACAATCCATCGATCACGCGCGACGTGTCCGGTGAGGGAGTTCAGCAGGCACTCCTCAAGATCATGGAAGGTACGGTTGCGGCTGTACCACCTCAGGGCGGTCGCAAGCATCCACAGCAGGAATTCCTGCAAGTGGACACGACCAATATCCTGTTCATCTGCGGCGGTGCCTTTGCCGGACTCGACAAGATCATTGCGTCACGCGGAGATGGGGCCTCCATCGGTTTCGGCGCCTCATTGAAGGAATCGGAAGAGCGGGGGGTTGGCGAAATCCTTCGTAACACTGAGCCCGAAGATCTGCAGCGCTTCGGCTTGATCCCGGAATTCATCGGGCGTTTGCCAGTCATCGCGACACTGGAAGACCTGGACGAGTCTGCATTGATCAAGATCCTCACAGAGCCCAAGAATGCCTTGCTGAAACAGTATCAGAAGCTGTTCGACATGGAGAGCGTTGAGCTCAACTTCACGCCAGAGGCTCTGACAGCCGTTGCTCGTCGCGCTATCGCCCGGAAGACGGGTGCACGCGGACTGCGTTCGATCATGGAAGGTATCCTGCTCGACACGATGTTCGAGCTGCCAAACCTGCGCGGTGTGGAAGAGGTCGTGATCAATGGCGAAGTGGTCGAGGGCAATGCCGAGCCACTCTACGTCCACGCCAAGAAGAGTCAGCCGGAAGCTGGCTGATTCAAATACAGATCCAATATTCAAGCGCTCCGTCCAAATGGTCGGGGCGTTTTTGGTTTCAGGCCGGAATATTGGCACAACAGAAAATATAGTTAGAGGCCCAGTCCTCGACGCTCGGGAGCCGCTCGAGGCTTTTCTGCCGAGTGTAGTTCGGTTTTCTGTGAGGTTCCAAAGCTGGATAAAGAAGAGGCCGGTACCTTGCGATACCGGCCTCTACAAGGGTTAGAGGAGAGAGAGAACAGGCCCCTAGACCTTGTAGTACATGTCGAATTCCACCGGATGTGGGTGGAGTTCATAGCGCATGTTCTCTTCCAT
>NZ_DEXB01000013.1:0-57706 GCF_002366485.1 Hyphomonas sp. UBA3195 | reverse complement strand
TTCGTGACCATGTTCCTGTCGGCTACGGCGACGAAGGTTGCGCTCTATGCGCTGATCCGGTTCTTGTTCACCGTGTTCCGTCCGGAATTCGCATTCGAGCAGGCGACTTTCACCTACTTGCTGATGCCGCTGGGCCTCGCCGCGATGATAACCTGCAGCTTCCAGGCAGTCTTCCAGACCGATGTGCGCCGGACGCTGGCTTACTCCTCTGTTGCGCAAGTCGGTTACATGATCCTCGGCGTGTCCATTGGCACAGTTGCAGGCGTCAGTGCGGGCCTGTTCCACTTGCTGAACCATGCGATGATCAAGGGTGCACTCTTCATGGCAGTCGCTGGCGTAGTCCTGACATTCCAGGGCACGACCATTCGCGATTTCGCCGGCTTGGGACGCACAGCGCCCTGGACAATGACCGGCTTCGCGATCGCGGGGCTGTCATTGATCGGTGTGCCGCTGACCGCAGGCTTCCAGTCAAAGCTCCAGCTCGGCTACGCCCTGTTCGACCAAGGTATGTGGTGGGGCGTCGTTTTTGTCGTGTTCTCCAGTTTCCTGGCGGTGATCTATATGGGCCGCATTCTGGAGGCGATCTTCTTCCGGCCGCCGATCAATCCGCGCAAATCGCGCAAGGAAGCGCCGATCCTGTTGCTTGTGCCGCTTTGGATACTGGCCCTTGCAAACATCTATTTCGGTATCACGACCGAACTGCCGCTCGGACTGGCGCGTGACGCCGCTGCGGCCGCGTTCGGACTGGAGGCCTTCTGATGAACTCTGAGCTGTTGATCTGGGCCGCCCTGTGCCTGCCATTGCTGATTGCGATCGGCATTGCCGTGACGGGAGCGTTCTCGAACGTCCGTGAAGGCGTTACACTGGTCGGCGCGACCGCGCTGTTCGGTGTGGTCATCGCGCTTGCCATGAAGGTGGCAGGCGGCGAGGTGCCTGAACTCTATGTGGGGCAGGCTGCGCCGGGCCTCGATTTCGCTTTCAAGCTGGAGCCGCTGGGTGCTTTGTTCGCACTGGTCGCCAGCGGCCTGTGGATCGTCAACTCGTTCTATTCCATCGGCTATATGCGTGGAAACCGCGAACGCAATCAGACGCGCTTCTACATCTGTTTCGCCATCGCCATATTCGGCGCGATGGGCGTCGCCATGTCGGCGAACCTGTTCACGCTGTTTGTGTTTTATGAAGTGCTGACCCTGTCGACCTATCCACTGGTGGCGCACAAAGGCGATGCGGCGGCCAAGCGCGGCGGGCGCATCTATTTGCTGACCCTGTTAGGCACATCCATCGGCCTGTTCCTGATGGCGGTCATGTGGACCTGGGCCCTGGCTGGCCAGAACCTGGATTTTGTTCAGGGTGGCCTGCTTGCCGGACGCAATCTCGATCCGGCCGTGGCCAGCGCCTTGCTCATCCTGTTTGCTTTCGGCATCGGCAAGGCGGCATTGATGCCGTTCCATTTCTGGCTGCCCAATGCGATGGTCGCACCAACGCCGGTTTCCGCCCTGTTGCACGCCGTTGCGGTTGTGAAGGCGGGCGTCTTCACCGTGATGAAAGTGTCGATCTACATTTTCGGTGAGGACTTGCTGAACGCGACGCCGGGCCGCGAATTCGTGCTCTGGGTAGCGTGCTTCACCATCATCGTTGCGTCGCTCGTCGCGATGACGAAAGACAATCTCAAGGCTCGTCTGGCCTATTCGACAATTGCGCAGCTGTCCTACATCACGCTGGGGGCAATGCTGGCCACGCAGGCCGGATTCATGGGTGGAGCGTTGCAGATCGCCGCGCATGCAGTTGGCAAGATGACATTGTTCATGTGCGCTGGTGCCATTTATGTCGCCACCGGGCTGACGAACATATCCGACATGAGGGGCCTTGGCCGGAAGATGCCGATTGTCTTCATCGCTTTCTTCATTGCGACCCTGTCGATTATCGGCATCCCGCCGATGGCGGGGGCGTGGGCGAAATATGAGCTGATGCAGGGCGCGATCAACCGGGGCACAGGCTTTGTACCCTATGTCCTGATCATTTCGTCGCTATTGAATATTGCGTATCTGCTGCCGATCCCGATCCTGGCGCTGATGCCCACGCCGGGCACGCCAGAGCCGAAACCGTTCAAGCGACCGGACGGCGCGCCATTCTTCACTGTGGCAGCACCGGTCGTGACGGCGGGCCTTTGTGTGGTCTTGTTCTTCCTTGTCGGGCCGTTGGCGGACTTCCTGTCGCCTGCGTTTGAAGCCCCGTCATCCCCTGCCTTCGCTGGAGGTCAGCCATGAGCGACGAAACGCCGAATGATACCCGCGATACCAGCGGACGCTTCGTGAAGCGCGCCGCAGAGAAGGCGCACCGTCTGCACACGCCGTCAGAAGATGGGGTGCATCCTGTGGCCAAGATCCTGTTCGGATGGACCGAGGCAAAAGTCGCTGGAACGGCGATCTTCTGGGGCATCGGCCTGCTCTCGGCCTTCCTGATTGTCATCGATCTGGCCGTTGATCGGCACGAATACGTCCACATGGCCGAAGCGACCGGATTCTATGCGCTGTGGGGCTTTGCCGCTTTTGCTTTCGTTGTGCTGTTGGGCTGGCCGCTGGGCCGACTGCTGCGTCGCAGTGAAACCTATTATGGTGATCCGGGCGGTCCGCCGTCGGATATCGACCCGGATATACCGGCCGTGCCTGACGCTGCCCCGACCTATCCTGACGAAGGAGACGAGCACTGATGACTGGTTTGCTCTCCATGCTGAATCCCGGCTGGCTCCTGATTGCTGTCGGCCTTGGCGCCCTTTTCTTGCCTGTTCGCCGCGTGCGTCAGGGACTGACCATTGCTGCGCCCATCATTGCCATCCTGTTGATTTCGGTCGCGGATCGGAACGTGAATCTGTTGACCGGCCACGCGCTGGGTATCGAGATGATTCTCTATCGGGTCGACAATCTCAGCTACATTTTCGGCCTCGCATTCCTGCTCGCGGCGCTGTTGAACGCGATCTATGCGTGGCACACAGACGACCGTCTGCAGGACGGTATGTCGATTGCCTATGCAGGGGCCGCCGTCGCGGCGACCTTCTCGGGCGACATGATGACCCTGTTCGTGTTCTGGGAACTGACGGCCATTACATCGGTCTTCCTGATTCTGAGGGCAGGGACGCGCGCTGCTTATTTCGCCTCCATGCGGTATCTGGGCGTCCAGATTCTGTCCGGCGTCCTGCTGCTGGCTGGCATTGGCTATGTGTACCAGTCGCGCGGCGACCTTTCGATCTCGGCCTTCACCAGCCTGAATGAACCGGGCGCACTGCTCGTCTTCATTGCGCTGGGCATCAAGGCAGCCTTTCCCTTCCTGCACAACTGGCTGCAGGATTCCTATCCGAAGGCCACGGTGGTCGGCGCGGTTGTCCTGTCGGCCTTTACGACAAAGCTGGCCGTCTACGCTTTCGCGCGGATGTTCCCTGGCCATGACGCGTTGATCTGGATCGGCGCCGTGATGACCGTGTTCCCGGTCTTCTTCGCCGTTATCGAAAACGACCTGCGCAAGGTGTTGGCCTATTCGCTGAACAACCAGGTCGGCTTCATGATCTGTGCCATCGGCCTCGGCACCGCAGGGGTCGGCAATGCGCTCGCGCTTAACGGCGCATCGGCGCATGCCTTCTGCCACATTATCTACAAGGGCCTGCTGTTCATGAGCATGGGCGCGGTGCTCTATCGCACCGGCACGACCAAGGCGTCTGAACTGGGCGGGCTCTACAAGTCCATGCCGTGGACGACGATCTTCTGTATCATTGGTGCAATGTCGATCTCGGCTTTTCCGCTCTTCTCGGGCTTTGCGGCCAAGTCGCTGACCATGAGCGCGGTGGGCAAGGAAGGCTACACAATCGTGTGGCTGATGCTTTTGTTCGCGTCGGCCGGTGTGCTGGAGCATTCGGGCATCAAGATTCCATATTTCGCCTTCTTCGGCCATGACAGCGGCAAGCGCGTGAAAGAAGCGCCCTTCAATATGCTGCTCGCCATGGGGCTCGCCTCCTTCATCTGTATTGCTGTGGGTGTGCCAGCGATTGTTCCGGGCTTCGGCTATGAGTGGCTCTACAATCTGCTGCCGTATCGCGAAGAGGCGATGGCATATCATCCGTTCACGCTGGATCATATATTGACCCAGATGCAATTGCTCGTGCTGGCCATCTTTGCCTTCGTGATGCTGAAGCGCCTTGGCTGGTACCCACCGGAAAAGCCGGGCGTCGTGCTCGACAGCGACTGGCTCTACCGCAAGGCAGGCTATGGCATGGCGACATGGACCGGTACGGTTTGGCAAAAGGTGGGGCCGGCCATGTCCGCCATCTTCTTCAAGCTGACCGGCCGGGCCTATGAGCGGATCGAGGATACATTCAGTCCAAGGGGCGAATTGGCCCGTGGAGGTCTTGCCAGCGGCATGGCGATCTGGACCGCAATCCTGCTTGGTTTTGTCCTGCTTCTGTCCTTCATAACGACCGGATAATCAGCTTTACGGCGAAATATAACATACCGGTGGTATGCGAGCTAAATCCGGATCGTGTAGTAATTACTGCGATTTATACGTGAGTCATTATCAATCTTAAGCTAATCCCGATTGGTTGATCGCAATGACGGGGATGCGAGATGGCTGATAGTGAGCATGCAATGACCGACAGGATTGAGTTCCTGGAGATGACAACGAGAATTGTTGCGGCCTATGTGAGCAACAATACGTTGCAAGCCGAAGAGCTGCCGCAACTCATCCGGCTGGTCCATTCATCGCTGGAAGGTGTGCGGGGGACCGACGAAATTTCGGAGCCACTCAAGCCTGCTGTATCTATCCGGAAATCCATTGGCGAGGAGTATCTGATCTGTCTGGAAGACGGATTGAAGTTCAAATCCCTGAAACGCCATCTGCGCACCAAATACGATATGACGCCCGAAGAATACCGCGAGAAGTGGGGGCTTCCGGGCGATTATCCAATGGTCGCGCCGGGTTATTCGAAGCAACGCTCAATGCTCGCCAAGCAAATGGGGCTCGGTAAGTCCGAGCGCGACTAGTATTCAAAACCGAATACTTTTGTTTCGGCATCGAAATGAAAGCATTTGGTAGGAATGGTTAAGAAAAAATCACCAGGACTCTTGATCCGCGACTCAACTCGCGCGATAGGTGATTCTATCGAATCACCTGGGGGTGACTGAAATGACCAAACAGAATGTCTTCAAAGGCGTAACCGATTCGCAGCAGAAGCTGATCGAATACTGGTGTGGCTTGCGCGATTCGCACGGTCTCGTGCGGCGCGAATCAATGGATCCGGGCCAGTTCCGCGCCATGCTCGCCAGTATCTCCATTGTGGAGTTCGATCGCTTCGGCACCGGGCGGTTTCGAATCGCTGGTTCCCGTCTGCGTGAGATTTTCGGTATGGAGGCCCGTGGCCGCCAGATCGAGGATGTCCTGGGCGACCATGGTGAAGCCTATTGCCTCGGCCTCGCTGCAGCGCTGGAGCGCGGCGCGCCTGTTGGCGGGATGATAGAACAGGAAGATGGTCGCATGCATGCTTGGACACGTTTGCCACTGGCCGGACCTGACGGTCAGCTGACTCAAGTGCTTTGCCATGATGAACTGGTGCGCGCCCGCCCAAAAAAGGGCCGTCCGGACCCGGCCGGCAAGGGCATCACCGGCAACCATGATCGTGCCGCCGCCTAGGCAGGCGAAGCGAACCAGGTTCAATAAAACGCAGAAACGGCGCGGCCCACAAGGCTGCGCCGTTTGCGTTCAGGGGCCCTATCCCTCGAAAACCTGTCTGTGCCCGCGCCGCAATCCCCAGACATTGCGGGCATTCAACTTGTCGTAATAGGAAAGTTATCCTACACCTCGAGAAAGCGGGTAGTCTGATGCCTGTCATCACAGGAGAAAGACATGCAGGATTTCGATCCCCAGAAAGACGAGGACAGAGCGTATCTCGCCGCTGCACTGACAGCGTACGCGTTGGGCCTGAAGACTGAAGCGATCCTCAGCCGCCAACGCCGTTCCCCCGCAGAAGCGCGTGGCCGCCAGATTGCCATGTATCTGTTGCGCACGGCGCTGGGCATGAGCCTCAGCCGCGTGGCCCGCGCCTTCAACCGTGATCGCACCACGGTCGCCTATGGCTGCAACCTCATCGAGGATTGCCGCGATGATCCGGATTTCGATGTCTGGATCGAGCAATTGGCCGTCGGCCTGTCGAGCGTGGTCGTGCTCGATAGCGCTGCGATGGCGGTCTAGGCAATGGCCATGCGGAGGATCCTGACCGAGTATCGGTTGCGGACGGTGCTGACGCATGGTGGCATGGTTGCGCCGGTGCGGCAGACATATCTGGCCTATCGCGGCCCGGACACACGGCGACAGGTCGCCGGTTGGGTGTCGCCGCACATTATCGCGCGGCTGAAGGCCGACGCGTGCCTTCGGGCGCAGGTCGCGTTTCCGGACAGGTTGGCCGCCGGACCCACACTGATGGTTGAGTGGGATTCGCGTGCAACCTCCCGGCCGTCAGACTGGCTGAATGTGCGCGCGGATTGTCGACATGGATTGATGGTTGAGTTGGTTGCCGACACGCATGCGCCGGAAGTGATCCGACAAAGTGCGGCGGCGGGGCGCTACCGGGATGAGTTCATTCGCGCCAGCCAACCGGCTTCCGCTCGCGCACGCCCGGTCTTTGACAAATCCACACACCAGCGCGCGTCGGATCGTTTGGCCGAGCTGGAAACGGAGATGGGTGTGCTGGCCATGCGACAGCTGGAGGATTTGCTGATCGACCGGGCAACTGTCACAGCGCTGACGGCGCGGTGGCGCATGAAAGCCGAAGATGTGAAACAGGTTGCGCAGGAGGCGCTTGCCCGATTGGCCGTGGCCTACGAGCTTTCGCGAGTGGTCGACAGCCCGGCCTGAGCATCATGGCGAATACGTTCCAGCATGGAGGCGAGGCCGTTCGAGCGTTGAGCCGTGAGCGCGCCGCTGACGCCGATCTCGTCCAGCAGGGTCTTGGCGTCAAATCCGTTGATTTCTTCCAGCTGCGCGCCGGAATAGAGCCGGACCAGCAAGGCGATCAGACCGGATACGATCATCGCGTCGGATTCTGCCCGCACCTTCATGCGACCGTCCTCAAGATCGGTCACCATCCAGACCTGTGACGCACAGCCACGCACCCGCGTCTCTTCGGTGCGCTCTTCCGGCTCTAGCGCGGGGTTCGCCTTACCCAGATCGATGATGTGCGCATAGCGCGCTTCCCAATCGTCGAGCCAGGAAAACTCTTCACGGATTTCATCAGCAGTTTCAGCAATGGTCATGACCGCCAGATGGGGCATCTTCTCTAAAAAAGAAACCCCCGGTACCGATTGTGGTGCCGGGGGCGAGAGAGAGACTTGTTTGCTGGGGCTTATTGGTAGACGCCGCCAATGCATTGTCCGACGTCGGCGAGCGCGTGCTCCCCAATGCAGAACGGAACTTCATATTGCTGGTTCGCTGCAGCAACACATTGCTGCAGGTTCAGGTTTGCCATGTTCAGGCAGCCGCGGGTTTCGCGCTCAGCCATGGCGGAGTTTACCTGGCTGGACGAGGCGGCCGTCTGGCCGAGGATGCGGTAGGCCGCAAGCGTGGCGATCTGGTCGGCCACAGGCTCCTTGCCGTACTGCACACGCTTTTTCTTGGACAGGCCAAGGCCGCTGGTGACGGCGGCCGGGAAGCGAATCGCGTCAGCTGCACCGGAGACATTGTCCCACAGCGATGGCGCGCCGGAACGTCCGGCACCGGCCAGGATGCTGTCTATGTCAGAGGCCGAGAAGGCGGAGATCAGCTGGCCGCGGGCGGGCGTGCCGACCGTCTGGATGCTGTTCAGTCGTGTCGCTTTTGCGCCGGAGTTTCCGATCTTGGCTTTCGCCCAGCCGGAGCCTTGCAGGCTGTAGGCTTGTTCTTTCACATAGGCCGCCGTGGCGCTGAGGCGCTGGCTGTCGGCTTCTGTTGCGGCGAGCGATGAGCTGACCGCATTGTCGCCGCCACTGAGCTGGCGTGCATAGCGCACATCATTCTTCAGGCCGGTCAGCAGCGCGTCGTTGCCGTAGAAACTTGCAATGTCGCGAACAGCGGCCCGGTATTCAGGGTCCTGTGAGGCGATCAAGGCGGAATAGGAGATCCACCCCTTCGACAATTGGTCGGGATTGTGCCCGCCCAGAGAGTTCAGGGCGTGGTCGATGTCTTTGGCGGAGGCGAAAGGCTTCTCTTTCACATCCGTGACATCGGACTGGTATGTCCCATATACGGCGGCCGATTCCGAAATCGGATCCCCTGACTGCGCTGATGCCCCCATGGCCAAGCCAAGGGCAACCACTGCAGTACCGATCATTCTGATGGATTTCATGTGCTACTTCTCCCTCACGCGTCACGCGACAGTGTTGCATGAACTTCCCCCCATGGGGAACCTCACCTTGCCTGCTGCACACATTACAAATACAGCAAAGTATGCGTGACACAGGCAGAATGCCTAAGGAATCTCACCGGGGTGTTAACGACTTGCCCGAACTGATGCGAAAGAGATTACAGTTCATCCATCTTGTCTGGCTCGTCCTGACAGTGGCACTGGGGATCTCAGCGTTAATAGGCGGGCTTGCCGATAACGCGCTCCTGGCCGGACTCGGCCTCGCTGCGCTTCCGGGCGTGGTGGGGGCAGCGCTGTTGCATTCCAAAATACGCGCTGAGGATCTCATCGGGCCATTTCTGGTGATCGGTTGGACACTGTTGGCCATGCTCGGTATCGCCTCGACCGGTGCGGCCTTGTCGCCTTTGACCATATTGTTTGCCATCGCACCGCTGACGGCGATGAATCTGGGTAAGCCCGGCATGGCGGCCGAAGCTGCCATTTTCGGGGCGTTCGCCTTCCTTGCCACCGCCGTCATGGTGCGGCTCGGCCTGTTGCCGCCCGCCAATCCGGAAAGCGCGTATCAGGTGCCGGCCATGTTGCTGGCTTTTGCAGGTCTGGTCATGATCGGATTGCTGGCCTGGACGTTCCTGAAGGCTCGCGAGGAAGAAGCTGCAATGCCAGCAGAGACGACGACGGAGATGGTGACTATCCGACAGGATGTGGGCCTGCCGGAAGAGTCCGGCCTGTTGCTGCTCGATGTGTCTGAGTTTGGTCGTATCCGAACGCTCAGCGGCGACTTGTTGGGCCTGGACAATGTGAGGGCAGGCGGCTTGCTCGCGAACCTGCTGCAGGACGAAAAGGAAGTCAGCCTATTGAAGCCCGCCAATGGCCGCACGCATGGCGAAGTCACCCTGAGCAATGGGCGCGAGGTGGCATTCGTCGCGGAAGCCCATGAGGCCGGTGCGGTGCTGGTGCTGCGGGACCTGACTGAGGCGCGGGCAATGACGCTGGATACACGTGCCAGACTGGCAGAGGCTGAAGCGCGCCTGAAAGGTCGGACGGCCTTTTTCGCGTCCCTTGGCCATGAACTGAAAACCCCGCTCAATGCCATTCTTGGCTATGCCGACATGATGCGGGCCGGCATTCGCGGGCCGATGCCTGAGCCCTACAAGGACTATCCGGAAATCATTCATGAGAGCGGACAGGACTTGCTCTTGCTGGTCGATGATATTCTGGACCTCGCGAAGGCCGAGGCCGACCGTCAGCGGCTGGAGCCGGAGCCGGTTGACCTGACGGCGTCTGCGCAATCCATCCTGAGACAGCTCGACAACCAGGCTGAACGTGCTGGCGTCAAACTGAAACTGAAGGCAACCAGCGAAGTCTGGGCGGAAGCTGATGCGCGCGCCGTGCGACAGATCTGGCAGAACCTCGTTTCCAATGCGATCAAGTATTCCTCTTCCGGCGGCACGGTCACGCTGGATGCGCGCGACGAAGGAAATGCGACCGTGCTGAGCGTCACCGACAAGGGCGCAGGTATGTCATCGGAAGATGTCCGCCGAGTGCTTGAGCCATTCTCTCAAGGCAGCAATTCCAAAGGTCGTCAGGGCACCGGGCTGGGTCTTGCCGTGGTGAATTCCTTCGCCCAGTTGCATGGCGGTCAGGTCGTGATCGACTCCGCGCCCGGCAAGGGCACCAAGGTCGAAGTGAGCCTGCCACGCGCCAACCCGGCCGACATCCAGCCTATGGAAGACGCCGCACAGTAAGCTAACCGCTTTCCGGATTGGCCTGAACGCGTCTATGAAGCTTCCCATCCGCAACAACCGGGCAGGCGGCCCGCAACAGGATTTCGGACCATGATGATGGAAAGATTGCCCACGAAGCTCTGGGTCGAAGCACTGGTCCGGCGGGCGCAGGTTGCGGGCGCAGCAGCATTTGTACTGCAAAAGGGCGACGCCGAACGTGGTGATGTTCTGATCAAGGTCGCGCGTCTGGATGGCACTGCGGCTGTCTATGTGCCCAGCATGAATATGGAGGGCGAACGCATCTTCATTGACCTGCGTGTGCAGGGGATCGGGCCCGAGGAAGCGACTGTGGACACCCATGTGCGCAAGGCGCGGGATCGCGACCCCGATCTTTGGGCTATCGAGATCGAGGACCGGGACGGCAGGCACTTCCTGACCGAGCATGTGGACAGTCCCGAATAGGCGCCAACCAAGGCCGCAGATTCACAGAACTCTTTAACCGGCAGTAGGTCTTTATTAACCGTGAGAGGGCAGCTTCGGCCTGAATTCTAGTTGGGGCGCGCCAAGTCATGCTGTTTCTGATAAATGATCAGATCACCGAGATCGAAATACCCGAAATGCACCTTGCCAAACGGTGGCAGTCGCTTGGCTGCGGAGACCCTTACGGCATGCGGGCACGCGAAGCGCTGAATTTCGCCAGCCGGGTCGTTGGCGAGCATCTGAAAGAGCACATTCCCTTGGAAGACTCCCTCCTGCAGGATCTTGGGTCCCTGATCATCGCCAAGACCGGCGCCAATGCTGTGCTTTTCCCGATTTTCGGGGACGTTGTCGGCGAACCTCGCCTGACCATTTTGCCAGAAACCATCCTGGAATCCCTGCGGGACCGGCACCATCGCGAGGGAAAAGCCCCCGACGTGCGAGAGATCTGGCCGAACGCAGCCTGATACTGGTGCTTCATTCGGCGGTTCAAATGGGCTAGGGCCTCTGCCCAGCACGAAAGAGCCCAGATCACATGTCCCATGAACAGGAAGCCGCCCGCCGGCGCACCTTTGCCATCATCTCCCACCCGGACGCCGGTAAGACGACGCTGACGGAGAATCTGCTGCTTGCTGGCGGTGCCATCCGCGCAGCCGGTGAAGTTGCTGCGCGTGGGCAGGCTCGCCGCACGACGTCGGACTGGATGAAGATCGAGCGGGATCGCGGCATCTCGGTCTCTGCCTCGGTCATGACGTTCGAGTTCGACGGTCTGGTATTCAATCTGCTCGATACGCCAGGCCACGAAGACTTCTCCGAAGATACTTACCGCACGCTCACCGCGGCTGACTGTGCCGTGATGGTGCTGGATGCCGCAAAGGGCATCGAGCCACAGACGCTGAAACTGTTCGAAGTGTGCCGCCTGCGCGACATTCCCATCGTGACCTTCATCAACAAGATGGACCGCGAAGCACAGGATCCGATCGCCTTGCTGGACGAAATCCAGGACAAGCTGCAGCTGGATACCGCACCCCTCTATTGGCCCGCGGCCAGTGGCCAGCGTTTCTCAGGCATGATGGACCTCCAGAAGCAGGAATTCTGCGTCTTTGAACGCAAGCCCGGAGAAGCACCCCGCATTGGCGCAGCCGAGCGCATCCAGGGCGACGACGCCACCCTGAAGGGTGCGCTGGATGAAAGCGTTTTTGACGAGCTTAGCGAAGGCGCGGAAATGGCGACGACCCTGTTGCCGGAATTCGACATTGAAGCCTTTCTCGGCGGACATATGACGCCGGTCGTGTTCGGTTCGGCGCTGCGCCATTTTGGCGTTCTGGAATTGCTGCGTACACTGCATTCCTATGCGCCCGCGCCGCGCGATCAGAAGGCCGAGAAAAAAGGTGAGCCCGTGATGATCCATGCGGGCGACAAGCCAGTCTCCGGCTTCGTCTTCAAGATCCAGGCAAACATGGATCCGAACCATCGTGACCGGGTGGCTTTCTTGCGGCTGTGCTCCGGCGAGTTCAAGCGCGGCATGCGCTTGAAGACGACAGCCGGCAAACAGCTGAACATCCACAATCCAATGATGTTCCTGGCCCAAGACCGCGAGATTGCGGAGACGGCTTATGCGGGCGATGTCATTGGCGTGCCGAACCATGGCCAGTTGCGTGTTGGTGATAGCCTCTCTGAGAGCGGAGATATCCAGTTTGGAGGCATTCCGAACTTTGCCCCCGAACTGCTGCGCCGCGCCCGGGTGAAAGATCCGATGAAAGCCAAGCATTTGCGCAAGGCACTCGAAAGCCTTGCCGAAGAAGGGGTAACCCAACTCTTCAAGCCGGCGATCGGCTCCGACATGATTGTCGGCGCGGTTGGTCAGCTTCAGTTTGAAGTGATGACGGAGCGGGTAGCCGCGGAATACAATCTTGAAGTCGTCTTCGAGCCTGCACCCTACAATGTCGCGCGCTGGATGAGTTCAGATGACGACAAGAAGCTGGAAGACTTCCTGGACAGGAACAAGTCCGCCAGCGGAACAGATTTGGATGGCGCCCCGGTCTATCTGGCGAAGAATGCCTGGGATGTGGGCTATGCTCAGGAAAAGAACCCGGACATTCGCTTCACGGCTACCAAGGAACGTCTAGTCTAGTTCTGCTGGCGCACGCCGAAAGATATTCTGAAATCTCGTTTCGGTGGCGTATCAAATGTCACGATTCTGGTGTATCTTTCCGTCATTACGGAAGGAGATCAGCATGCCGTATATCATGACGCGAGATGAGACTGAGATCTTCTACAGGGATTGGGGCCCGGTCGAGGCGCCACCCATCATGTTCCATCATGGCTGGCCTTTGACGGCTGACGACTGGGACAATCAGATGCTGTTCTTTCTCTCCGAGGGATATCGGGTGATCGCAGCCGACCGCCGCGGTCATGGTCGGTCGCAGGAAACCTGGACTGGCAACGACATGGATACCTATGCCGCGGACACGGACGACCTCGTTACAGCGCTAAACCTGACAAATGTGGTTCATGTCGGACATTCGACAGGCGGCGGGGTGGTGGCGCGTTATGTGTCCCAACATGGCGGGGACCGGGCTGCCAAAGCCGTGCTGATTGGCGCGGTCCCACCCTTGATGCTGAAAACGGCGGACAATCCGGATGGCATACCCATGGACGTCTTCGATGATTTCCGGAGGCAATTGTCAGACAATCGCGCCAGCTTTTTTCTCGATGTCCCAAGCGGTCCGTTTTTCGGATTCAACCGGGATCATGTCGAGACGGTGGAGGCAATGGTCCACAATTGGTGGCGTCAGGGCATGATGGGTAGCGCAAAGGCGCACTATGACTGTATCGCCGCCTTCTCCGAGACGGACTTCACTGAAGACCTGAAGGCTCTCAAAGTGCCCACACTGATCATGCATGGGGACGATGACCAGATTGTTCCGCTCGACCTTACCGCCCGCAAGGCCGCAGACCTTGTCGAGGGTTCAGTACTGAAGATCTACGAGGGCTTGCCGCACGGATTGTGCACAACGCATCCTGAGCTCATCAATCCAGACCTGCTAGATTTCATTCGCGCCTAGAGGAGAGCCACACGTTCAGGATGGGTCTGGTGCCGTCAGCGGCTCCGGCTTGTCGCTTGGCGGGGAGGCGAAGTCCGATCCACCCTGTAATTCTTCCTGAACTTCAAGCACAGGCTGATGGCGATCTTCGTGCCGGGAAGACAGACCGGAGGTCGCGAGCGGATTGCGCTCGACCTTACCTGCGCCGCGTTTAAGCTCACAGCGCGAAGCGCCTTCATCGAGTGCAGCTATGTAGCTCCAGGCTAGACAGGCAGACCGCGTATTGCAGAGCTGTTGGCAGTCATCGACGTTTGCGGTGTTTGTAAATTCATAGGTCGCGCCAAAGCGGTAGATGCCAGGCTGCTGGCCCGGAGTGGCTTGTATCGCTTCAGCCGATGCCGGCTCAGCCTCCAGGCTGTCGGCCATGACAGGCAGGCTGAAGCAGGCGGCGAGCAAAAGGGCTGGAAAAAGGCGCATTTCGAAAGACTCCCTCAATCGTCGGCGAATCCTAGGCAGCCTGTCTTAAGGAAAGGTTGTTCAGGCGCCGGACAGGCTTTCGCGCTTTTCCTCGATTTCCAGCCATTCCATTTCGATCATGTCGAGTTCATCCCGCGCAGCGCCTATCCGGGCCGATGCCTTCGCAAACGCATCCGGGTCGCGCGTATACAGCTCCGGGTCGCCCATCTTGGCTTCGAGGGTCTTGATCTCCGCCTGCAGTTTCGGGATCAGCGCGTTGATCTCTTTCTGGCGATGCTCGTCCTTGTAGGAGAGCTTCTTCTGCGGCTTCGGACGCGCGGTTTCAGTTTTGGCCTTCTCGGATTTCTGGGTGGTCTCGTCCTGCTGGCGGAAATGCTTCAGCTGATCCTGCGCATCGGTCCAACCGCCGGCAGTGACGACCCACTTACCGTTGCCCACAGGGCAGAGGCAACTCGTCACCGTGGCATCCAGAAAGGCCCTGTCGTGGCTGACCAGGATCAGCGTGCCGTCATAGGAGAGCAGCATGTCCTCCAGCAATTCCAGCGTTTGCATGTCGAGATCATTGGTCGGTTCATCCATCACCATCAAGTTGGATGATTTGGCGAGGCCAATGGCGAGCGCGAGCCGATTGCGCTCACCGCCAGAGAGAGCGCCGACGGGCTGACGCAACTGTTCCGGTTTGAACAGGAAGTCCTTGGCATAGGCGGCGACATGGCGCTGGTTGCCCTGCACCATGATGGAGTCACCGCCCGCCGGTGCGAGCGCTTCCCAGACAGTGTCTTTCGGGTTCAGCGTGTCGCGCGTCTGGTCCTGATAGGTAACTTCCAGCGTCTTGGACTGGCGTACACTGCCCGCATCCGGTTCGATTTCACCCAACAGCAGGCGTACCAGTGTTGTCTTGCCTGCGCCGTTCGGGCCGATGATGCCGATCCGGTCGCCGCGCAGGATGCGCAGGGAAAGGTCTTCGGCAATCACGAGCGGGCCGTTTGGCGTGTCGAAGGTCTTCGACAGACCCTTGGCCTCGATCACCTTCTTGCTCATTGAATCACCGCTGGAGACTGACAGGTCGGCCGTATTCTTGCGGTCCTGTAGCGCGCCACGCATTTCGGCATGCTGTACGCGCATCTGTTTCAGCCGGGCTAGGCGGCCCTGGTTGCGCTTGCGGCGTCCGGTCACGCCGCGCGCCAGCCAATGATGCTCATCTTTCAGCTGTGTCGTCATGCGGCGAAGCTGGCGTTCCTCTTCCTGCTCGACCTGTTCGGCCCATTCATCGAACTTGGAATAGCCTTCCGGGCTTTTCAGTACCTTGCCCTGACGCAGCCAGAGTGTGTTGGTCGAGACATTCTCCAGGAAGCGTCGGTCGTGGCTGACCAACAAGACGACGCCATTGAAACCTTTGAGGCGACGCTCCAGCGTTTCGATCATGGGCACATCGAGATGGTTGGTCGGTTCGTCCAGCAACAGGACATCAGGCTCGCGCGCGAATGCTTTGGCAAGGGCCGCGCGGCGCTGTTGTCCTCCCGACAGGGTGGTTGGGTCTGCCGCGCCATCGACGCCGAATTCCATCAGCTCCGCTTCGGCCATGTAGCTGGCCTCTAGGCCTTCCGATACATAGTCCAGAACCGTCTCGTATCCGGCCAGACTCGGTTCCTGGGAAACGATGGCATAGGTGATGCCAGGCTGACGCCAGACGTCTCCGCTGTCGGATTCGACACTTTCGGAGATGATTTTCATCAAAGTCGACTTGCCGGCACCATTTCGCCCGACCAACGCGACTCGTTCGCCCTTGGATAGGGAAAAGCTAACCCCCGTAAACAAGGGCTTGCCGCCAAAGGTGAGGCGAAGGTCGTTCAGGGTGATCAATGGGGGCTGTGCCATAGGCGCGATGTAGCGTGTGCTACAGGTTCGCGCTAGGGGGCGCATGCGGTGTCTGGGTGCACGGGCCCGCAGGATTCTGGACCAGAACCAACGCACGAAAACTTCACTGGTGAAGTTTGACCAAAGGCCCCGTTCATTCCGGTATGCGCGTTCTGCGCCCGCGAAATTCTACCTTCCGTATGCGATGCGGGACGAGAAATGCAGTCGATTGCAGTAAATCCGGCCGGCGTTCAGGTAGCGTTCATTGCGAAACTTTCATCTGTGTCCGCGTTGCCTCAGCACCGGCGTCTTAATCGCCAGGCTGACGGGTGACAAAGTGTTGGGGGGACACATGACAAAACAATCGTTCCCCCGGCTTTATCTTGGTGCGCGTTAATTCGAGAACGAATTATGCGTGTGAATAGGGGACAAATCATGTCAAAGAAAACTCTCATCGCCTCCGTTGCTGTTGCCACGCTTGTGGGCGCCGCATCTGCGGCTGAATCCAGCGATTATCCGCCGGCATCCGATCCGGGTACATGCTATGCGCGGGTTTTGATTCCTGAGCAGATCAATGTTCAGACGGAACAAGTTGTTGACCGCCCGGAAAGCACCGAAATCAAGCTGGTTCCTGCAACTTATGAGACCGTGACCGAGCAGGTTCTGGTCAAGGAAGAAACAAAGAACATCCGCGTTATCCCGGCGACATACGAGACTGTCACCGAGCAGGTGCTTGTGGCACCTGAGCGCATCGAAACGACCGTCGTTCCGGCAGAATATGAGACCTATACAGAGCAGGTTCTCATCCGCGAAGCCTACACGACCTGGAAGCCTGGCAATGGCTTGTACGGTCGCGCGACGGACGCATCGGCGTCATCCAATGGGGTTTCCACGGGCGAATTGCTGTGCCGTGTCGAAGTGCCAGCCGAGTACGAAACTGTGACGCGCACACGTCTCCTTTCGCCAGAGCGTACGGAAACCCGCACCATTCCGGCCACCTACGAAACCGTGACCAAGGAAGTCGTGGTTGAAGAAGCACAAGTGGTCGAAGAGATCGTGCCGGCTGTCTACAATACTGTGACTGTCGAGAAACTGGTCACGCCAGCCAGCGAGGAAACCCTCGTTGTTCCAGCCACATACAAGACGATCGACAAGCGCGTCGTCAGCGGCGGTGGCGCTCTGGAGTGGCGTGAAGTCCTCTGTGATACCAACGCGACCTCGTCCAAGATCCGCAGCGTTCAGCAGGCGCTCTCCGATGCGGGCTATTCGAACCCGGTCGATGGTGAATTCGGCCCGGCCACGCTTACCGCAATGGAATCCTACCAGCGGTCCAACAATTTGCCGGTTGGCTACCTGACCATCTCTACGGTCGAGTCGCTGGGTCTGACCAAGAACTAGGCCCCTGACCCTGGCGACTTGCCCCGCGCGTCTTCGGACGTGCGGGGTTTTTCATGCACCAAGCCGTGCAAGGCCGTCTTCATCCAGCACGCGCCACTCGCCTTCCGGAAGACCGCCAAGCTCCAGCGCGCCAAAGCTGGCGCGGTGTAGGGCCTCTACGTGATTGCCTGCGGCAGCAAACATGCGGCGGACCTGATGGTATCGGCCTTCCGTAATGGTCAGGCGCGCCGAGCGCTCGCCGGTGACTTCGAGACGCGCTGGCAATAGAGGTTTCTCTTCACCTCGCAACATTAGCGTGCCGCTGGCAAACAGCTCTGCCTCATGACCCTCCAGCGGGCGCGCCAGAGATGCCTCATAGGTTTTCTCGGTTGCTGATTTTGGTGAGATCAGTTTGTGAAGCAGTTTACCATCATCCGTGAACAGCAAAAGTCCTGTCGTGTCTGCATCCAGTCGCCCGATCGTTGAGAGGGGCGGGCTGCGTTGGAGGAAGCGTGATGGAAGCAATTCATAGACCAGTCGGCCCTGGTCGGCCCGCGAGCAGGTAAAGCCCGCTGGCTTGTTCATGATCAACACCATGCCGGGCGCCGGGTCGAGCGGTTCGTCGTCGAAGCGAAGATCATCGCCTGCGCCGGTTAGGCGGCCTGCGCGGATCGCGGCCTCCATTTCCTTGCGGCTGCCATAGCCCAGGCTCGCCAAATACTTTGCAAGCTGACGATCAGGCTTCATCGCTTCCGCTTTGGTTTTTCCGCACGAAGAATCTTGTAGCCGCCTGAGTCTTCCAGCATTTCGAACGTCTTGAAACATTCGCCAAGAACTTCTTCATAGGGCAGGTGACGATTGGCAACCAGCCAGAGTTGCCCGCTGCCACGGAGCGCCTTTGCGGCAGAACGTATGAAATCCTGACCCAGCGATGCGGCATCGGCGCGACCAACATGGAAAGGTGGGTTCATTACGATGAAATCGTACAGCGTGCCGCCACCTTCTTTCGTCGCATCTGCCCATTTCATGTCCCAGTTTTCAAAGCCGGATAGAGTTTGCGCAATACAGGGCAGGGCGCGATGTTCAGCTTCCAGCAGGGTCATGTGCTCGACATGTCGGCAATGCTGGAGGATCTCGCGGGACAGGAATCCCTGGCCTGCGCCAAAATCTGCGCCGCGCCCGCGAATGTTTTCCGGTACGCTGTCTGCAAGCAGTTCAGACCCTGCATCGATCCGGTTCCAGGAGAACAGGCCAGGGCGGCTCCACACACCGGCTTCCATTTCCTGTGGTGCATCGCGCGCGATCCACTCTTCCATCAGGTCGGTATTTATCTGTGAGCTGTTCTTGACGGTCCAGAAGGCGCGGCACTTGTTCTTTGAATGCGCCTCTGTCTCGCCGGCGATCTCGCGCAGCAGTTTCTCGATCGTCTTGGAGCCGAGCGTGTTGGGCAGGCAGGCGAGGATCACGCCGCCCTCCGGCGCATCGCGCAGGGCGCGGGCGAATAGGGCGCGTGTCTCATCCTTCTGGCGAGGTGGCAGGAGCAGGGTCAGCTGTGTGGCCGGGAAGGTCTCGGTCTCGGGCGGCAGGACATCAAACCCGGCAGCCTTCAGTGCCTCATGATCCGGCTTGAAACTGTTCTGGCAGACAAGGCGCTCTTTCGGGAGGCGTGCAAGATGCGGCGACAGCTCTGCGCGCAGGAACAGGATCGGCCCCTCATCGGGCAAGGTTACGGCCCCGTCATCAAGGGCCAGCATCAGGGTTTCATAGACAGCAGTATCAAACATGCGCGGTCTTTAATGGGTTTGTCCGGCGCGGGAAAGTCCCGGCCATCATACCGCATCTATTGGCGGATGATCCGCACGCCGTTGCTGGTTCCGCTGCGCGAGCTTGACGCTGTACCAAACGCCTGCGCCATCCCGCGATAGAAGGTCACGCGTTCTTCGGCGGCTTCGCTCATTTCAATGCCCGCTTCTGCGCCAAGCAGGGGCTCTGGCGGCATACCCGCATGGGCGATTTCCATGATGTCCGACCAGAGATCGGCTGGCAGACCGCCCCCGGAAACCTTTGCCATGGGACTGTCATCATCATTGCCGACCCAAACGCCCCCGACATATGCGTTGGTGAATCCGATGAACCAGGCATCGCGCCAGTCCTGGCTGGTGCCGGTCTTGCCGGCGACCATCCAGTTGCCAAACCGCGCACGGCGGCCGGTTCCGAACCTGGCATTGACGACGCGGGCGAGCATGCCGTTCATCTCCTTGGCAAGCTCATGATCATAGACCCGGTCCCGATTATAATCGGGACGCGTGTAGAGCACATCGCCGCGCGAATTTTCGATCTTCTCGATCAGCCACGGATCCATGCGCAGCCCGCCCGACTGGAACGTGCCAAATGCGCGGGTGATTTCCCACAATGAAACTTCCTGGCTGCCCAGCGCAATGGAGGGGAACGGCTGCAGCGGCGTCGTGATGCCAAAGCGACGTGCAATATTGATGACGCTTTCTTCGCTGGCTTCCTGCGTCAGTTCAGCGGCAATCGTATTGGTTGAGCGCGCCATGGCCTCGCTCAATGTCATGGGCCCCAGGAAGCCGCCGCCATAGTTTTCGGGTTGCCATTTGCCAATGGCGAGCGGGGCATCCTCGAATACGTCATAGGGTGAATAACCATTCTCCAGCGCCGCGGCATAGACAAAGGGCTTGAAACTGGAGCCCGGCTGACGCTTGGCTTGCGTCACACGGTTGAATTCTGACTCGGTGAAATCGCGCCCGCCGACCAGCGCCACAACGCGACCATCGCGGTCGATAACGAGGGCAGAGGCCTGGCTCGCTTTTGCGTCCTTGCCATCTTTCTCCATGCGCGCGTCCAGCTTTGCGCGTATCTTGTCCTGCATCTCGATATCGAGCGACAGGGTCACCACCATATCACCCGGCGGCCGCGGCAGCATAAGCTTCACCCGGTCGGCAACCGTGTCCATCACATAGCCAAGTTGGGGATCATAGGCGGGCGCGTCGATGATGGTGATGTCTGTCTCAATGGCGTCGGTCACTTCATCGGCCGTGATGAAGCCAAGATCGGCCATTTGTTCCAGAACATAGAGCTGGCGTGACTTGGCGCCTTCCAGGTTCTCCCGCAAATTCAGTTTTGACGGCGCCTTGGGCAGCGCAGCCAGAATGGCAGCTTCCGGTATGGACAAGTCTTCCGGCGGCTTGCCGAAATAATAGCGTGAGGCCGCGTCGATCCCATAAAGGCCGGCGCCGAAATAGACCCGGTTCAGATAGAGCGTGAGAATTTCGTCCTTGCCGAGCTTCTTTTCGAGTTCGCGCGCCAGTTTCATTTCCTGCGCCTTGCGGGACATGGTCTGACGGCTGTCCAGAACAAGGTTCTTGATGAGCTGTTGGGTGATCGTGGACGCACCGGACACGGTCTCCCCGGCGCGCATGTTCGACCAGGCTGCACGTGCGATGGCGGCGTCGTCTGCCCCATCATGCTCGTAGAAGCGCTTGTCTTCGGCGGCGATGAAGGCTTGCGGCACGTGCGGGGGCAGGCGGTTAATATCAGTCGCGCGGCCATAGCGCGGCCCACGCACGTCCAGTGTGTTGCCATCGCGGTCAACGAATTCGATCGCGGCTTCACGCTTGGCGTCCCACAGCTCAGCGACCGGCGGCAGGCTCGGCATGCCAAAATAAAGCGAACGCCATTTCCAGAAGGCCCACCCAGCGCCAATCAGCATCACGACAAGGATGAACAGCATCAGGTAACGGCCAGCACGTGTGCCGAGAAAGCCAAAGCGTGACCGCGGCACCTTAATCGCCTGCGATCCGCCCGTCTTGGCCGCCTTTTTGGGCGTTTTGCGTGGTGTCTTCGCCATGTTTTCCAGATACCTGAATTCGGGTTTCCAGCAAGCTAAATGCCGAAGGAATTGGGCGAGGTGAAGGCACCGCCTGCAGCACGCGCCCTGCCGCGAGGTCACGCCTTACAATAGGGGCTATTCCTGAGTGATATGAGATCAACAAGCTGGTTCAATGAAGTCAGCAAGATCAGGGCTAGACAAAAAGGCCCGGCACTCCGGAGGAAATCATGCCCACATTGCCCGCCACGCCCGCAGAACATTTTGACGTGCTGATCATTGGCGCAGGGATTTCGGGCGTCGGCGCAGCATGGCACATGCAACACCAGAGCCCGGACAAGAGTTTCTGCGTGCTTGAAGCCCAGGGCGGCTTCGGTGGTACATGGCGCACGCATACCTATCCCGGTATCCGCTCAGACAGTGACCTCTATACCTTCGGCTACCGTTTCAAGCCGTGGACCGGTGCGCCCATCGCGGCGGCGCAAGAGATCATGACGTATATGGGCGAAGTGATCGAGGAGAACGGTCTGGATCGCCACATCCGGTATAATCACCGGATCATCGGTGCCGACTGGTCATCCCGTGACAAGCTCTGGACGGTAACCGCCAAGCGCGAAGATACGGGCGACACGCAGACTTTCACCGCAAACTTTCTCTGGATGTGCCAAGGCTACTACAATCATCAGAAGGGCTACACGCCCGAATGGGACGGCATGGAGGACTTCCGGGGGCAGATCATCCACCCCCAGACCTGGCCAGAAGATGTCGATCTCAAAGGCAAGAAAGTTATCTGCATCGGTTCCGGCGCCACGGCAGCGACAATCGTGCCTGCCATCGCCGAGGATTGCGAACATGTCACGCTATTGCAGCGCTCGCCGACCTATTTCACGCCCGGCCGCAATGTGAATGAGCTGGCGGATGCCCTGCGCGAGCAAAATGTTGATCCGGCATGGATCCACCAGATCATCCGCCGCCGGGTCCTGTTTGATCAGACGAAGTTCATGAACCTGGCAGAGGAACAGCCGGATCTTGTGCGAGCCGAGTTGCTCAAGGGTGTGCGCGAATTCCTTGGGCCTCACTACCCGATCGATCCGCACTTCACGCCACACTATCGCCCGTGGCAACAGCGCATCGCCTTTGTGCCCGATGGGGACCTGTTCCAGGGCATCGCAAGTGGCAAGGCCAGCGTCGTCACCGATCATATCGATCACTTCACTGAAAAGGGCATCCTGCTGAAATCGGGCGAAGAGCTTGAGGCTGACATCATCATCACGGCGACGGGCTTCAACCTGTCGGTCTTGGGAGACATCCCGTTTTCCAAAGATGGAGCGCCCATCGACTTCAGCCAGACGGTTACCTATCGCGGAATGATGTTCACCGGCGTGCCCAACATGGCATGGGTGTTTGGCTATTTCCGCGCCAGCTGGACGTTGCGTGTAGATATTATGGGGGATTTTATCAGCCGCATGCTGAAGCATATGGATGATATCGGTGCAAAGGAAGTGCGTGTCGAATTGCGCGAGGAAGACAAGAGGATGGATATCCTGCCCTGGATGGATACGGACAATTTCAATCCTGGCTACATGATGCGATCACTTCACTTGATGCCCAAACGTGGCGCGCATGACATCTGGCAACACTCGCAGGATTACTGGCGCGAGAAAGACGAGATGCCGCTCATAGATCTGGACGGCGAGGAGTTTGTCTATGATGGGATTGCGGCGCGCGCCAAATCGAAAGATAATGCGCTCGTTTGAATTCCATCTGGCCAAGCCGGCCGTCCCCGTCTAGCGTTGCCTTCCACACAAAGGGAGGGACGCATCATGCGCCGAACACTGATTACGGCCACACTGTTTGCCGCCGCCGGACTGGTCGCGCAGGCTCAGGACGCCAAGCCCACAATGGGGCTCGAAACCGCTGGCACGATTGTTACGGCGTGTATCGATCATGCCGAAGCCAATGGGCAGGCGGTGGCGATCGCGGTCTATGACCAACACGGCAATTTGCGGGCCTTTGCGCGCATGGATGATGCATCCGCAGGCGTGTCCGACATTGCCATGTGGAAAGGTAAGTCAGCTGGCAAATACGGCTATGCCACGGCCATGACCGCAGAGTGGGGCATTGGCCCGGGAGACGTGGCCAATTGGCGTGGCGGACTGCCGATCCACCTGGAAGGCGGCGAGTTGATCGGTGGCGTCGGCGTTTCCGGTGCGCCGTCCGTGTTCGATGAAGAATGTGGCAATGTCGGCATAGCTGCGGCCGGCCTCCCAATGGCAGACATCATGGAAGTGGACGCCGAGGACTAGGGACAGCCAATGGCATGGGCCAGAATGTTTCGGTGCACTTCGCTCGTGCCGGAATAGATCGTCGCGGCGCGCGTGGAGAGATATTTTGCCTGCGCGAACTGGCTGTTCGGTGACAGGTCGAGCCCGACTTTGGTGATGGCCTGATGCAATTCCGTCGCGAGCAGTTTCAGGATCGACGATGTCGCCGCGGCGCTGATGGGTATCTCGCCGTCGGCGGCGCGCGCCTCAAGGGCTTCGAAGGCATCAACTCTCATGGCCAGTTCCAGCAACTGCTGTGATGACGCGTTTCCAGCCACCCCGCGCGCTGCTGCTCGCAATGCCCGTCTCAGCAGGCCGGTCGTTGTGTTGTTGGAGCGGGCAATCGCCATCAAGGCTTTTGCTGCCGGCCAGCCCTCATCGATCTCGCCCACCCGATCAGCGACTGGAGTGCGGACATCGTCGAAGAAAACTTCATTTGTCTCTTGTTCGCCGCTAATGAACTCGATCGGACGTATACGGATTCCGGGTCGATGCATTTCTACCAGCAGGAAGACAAGTCCGTCACGGCCCGTGCTGCCCGGCCTGGATCGTGCCAGCAGGAACATGTGGGTGGCGTATTGGGCAAAGCTCGTCCAGACCTTGGTGCCGTTCAACACAAATTCGTCACCGTCACGGGTCGCACGCAGGGCAAGCGCGCTCAAGTCTGACCCGGCCTGGGGCTCAGAAAAGCCTTGGCACCATTCGTGCTCGCCATTCAGGATGGCGGGCAGGTAGTGCGCTTTCTGTTCGTCTGAGCCTTCGGCAATGATCAGCGGACCAATCGTGCGTACACCGGAATTCATAACAATGGGCGCATCGCGGGCCGCTGAGGCATTTTCGAAATAGAGCCGTTGTTCGGCGCTCCAGCCTGCGCCGCCATATTCAACAGGCCATGAGGGAGCAAACCAGTCCCGCGCGTTTAGCCGCTTGCGCCAAGCCTCGCAGGCCCAGCGCGGCGATTTCAGCCCGGTGGTTTCCCGACCGGCTGCGCGCAGTTCCTCGGTCAGTTCAGCGTCGAGAAATGCATCCACCTCGGCGCGGAAGGCGGCGTCGGCCTGACCTTCCACAAGGTCGGGAGCTGGAAAATTTCCGTCCATGTCGCTCTCCTGTGTTTCGAGCGGATGGCCAGTGTCTGGGGCAGCGGCGCAGGCCGCAATCAGGGGAAATACGGGGTGCGGCACGTGCGCCGCCATTGAATGAACCTTGTAGGGCCCGGTGTTCCCCGGCTAGGACTGGACAAAAGGGAGCGCGACATGGGTATCAGGACAACACTATTGGCATCATCAATTCTCGGCCTGCTGGCGGTCGGCTGTGCGAAGCCGGTGGCTGAGACGGCGCCCGTCGTCGCGGCCACGCCAGAAGTTGTGTCCACCGCCGCGCCGTTACCAGCCTTGACCGGGACAGAAGCGTTCAAAGTGTTCGTTTCGGGAACCGAGATCGGCCACCTGAATGTCGACCATTCCGGCGGTGTGACCAAGGTGGACTTTGAGTACCGCAACAATGGTCGCGGCCCGACCCTTCTCGAGACGGTAACGCTGGACTCGTCCGGACTGCCGGTGGACTGGGATATCACCGGCGCGACGACGTTTGGGAACAAGGTAGAGGAGTCCTTCTCACAGGATGGCCTTCAGGCGAGGTGGACAGATGCGACCGGCAGCGATTCCCGCACGCTTGATTCGGCGACGCTCTACGTGGCCCAGAATGCCAGCCCTTACGCCCTGTGGCTTTATGCCCGGATACTGATGGCAGATGCCGATCAATCCGTTGGTGTTTTGCCTGGCGGTACACTTCAGCTTGAAAAGATGGAGGACCTGACCGTCGCCGGGCCGGAAGGAGATGTGGCGATCAGCGCTTACGCACTGTCCGGGATCGAGTTGAACCCGACTTACATTCTGATGGATTCGAGTGATGCGTTTGTGGGCGTTATTTCGCCGCGCTTTGCCATCTTGCGGGACGGTCTGGAAGCGCATGATGAAATGCTGCGCGCCCGGTCGGTCGAGTATTCCGCCAAGCGGTTTGAGAATATCCAGGCTGAAACGGCGCACAATTACGACGCGCCCGTCCGCATTGCGGATGTCCGCGTGTTCGATCCGGAGACACGGGCCCTGACGGATTCGGTCTCGGTCATGTTCGAAGGCAATCGGATCCGGTCTATCGACGCCCCGGATACGCACCATGAAGGCGAAGTGCTGATTGATGGCGATGGCGGCACGCTGGTGGCGGGCCTTTATGAAATGCACGGGCATCTCGGTCAGAATAGCGCGCTGCTCAACATCGCTGCGGGGGTGACGTCCGTCCGGGACATGGGCAACAACAACGACGTGCTCAGTGAGCTGAATGAAAACATACAGTCCGGGCGTCTCGCCGGTCCGCGTATCATCCGCAGCGGGTTCATCGAAGGAAAGAGCCCGTTCAGCTCCAACAATGGCACACTCGTATCGAGTGAGGAGGAGGCGCTCGAAGCCGTTCGCAAGTATGGCGGTGGAGAATTCCATCAGATCAAGATCTACAATTCCATGAAAGGCGAATGGGTGCCGGCCATGGTTGCAGAAGCGCGCCGCCTCGGCTTGAAAGTGGCCGGGCATGTGCCGGCCTTCTCCAATGCCGACCAGATGATTGCTGCAGGCTATGACGAGATGACCCATATCAATCAGGTCATGCTGGGCTGGGTGCTGGACGAGGGTGAAGACACGCGCACCTTGCTGCGCCTGACCGCGTTGAAGCGTCTCCCATCCCTGGAGATCAGTGATCCAAAGGTACAGGCAACGATCAATGCCATGGCGGAGCATGAAACCGCGATTGATCCGACCCTCGCCATCCATGAAGCTCTGCTCAGGTCTCGCAATGGCCAGCTCCGGGCGGGTGTGGTCGACTATATCGATCACATGCCGGTTGGCGTGCAGCGTTCGGCCAAGACAGCATGGGCCGATATTTCCTCTCCCGAGGATGACGCGGCCTACTGGCAGGCCTTCGACAAGATCATCGAAACGGTCACCGCGATGCATGAGGTGGGCATCCTGCTCGTTCCGGGAACGGATATGGGCGGATCCTTCGTCTATCACCGCGAACTTGAGCTTTATCAGCAGGTCGGCATGACAGCGCCTGAAATCCTCGCCTGGGCCAGCCATGGTATGGCCGAATATGTGGGACAGTCGGACGAGCTTGGGTCTATCGCGCCCGGCAAGCTGGCCGATTTCTTTCTTGTTCCAGGTGACCCAACAGCGGACCTGAAAGCGATCAAGACCATCTCCATGGTTGTGAAGGATGGCACGGTCTATTTCCCGAGCGAAATATATCCTTCATTCGGAATCGAGCCCTTCGCAGCGGCGCCGACTTTGACCGAGTAGGCGGGGGATTCCGCCTTGCGCAGATGCGCGGCTCAGGCTTGGTTGACAGTAGCAGTGGAGGTTTCTACAGGCGCGATCGGAACACACTTTTCTGCATCGGGTTAGCCTGAAGACGGCTCGCCCTCCCTGAAATCCCAGCACGCCCTGGAGGCTGGAATGTTCAAGTCTATCTCCGCCATCGCTGCCCTGCTGTTTGCTGCTGCCATCCTCTATGCCGGCAATGGCTTGCAGAGCACGCTCCTGTCTGTGCGCGGCGACCTGGAAGGCTTCCCGACCGCAATCATCGGTCTTCTGGCCTCAGCCTATTATGCCGGCTTCATCCTCGGTTGCCGCTTCGTGCCTGGCATGATCAAGGGCGTAGGGCATATCCGGGCCTTTGTGGCACTCGCCTCGATCGCGTCGTCCAGTGCGCTGGCGCATATCCTGTTCGTCGATGCCACGCCATGGGCCGTGTTGCGCTTCATTACAGGCTTCAGCTTTGCGGGGCTGACCATGGTGCTGGAAAGCTGGATCAATGAGCGCGCGACGAACGAGAACCGCGGCAAAGTGCTGTCAGTCTATCGCATTGTCGATCTTGGCGCTGTGACCATCGGCAACGGCCTGCTCGCGATTGCCCCGCCTTCGGGCTTCCAGCTGTTCGTTCTGGTTTCCATCCTGATCTCCATCGCGCTCGTCCCGGTGGCGCTGACGCGCTCGGATTCGCCTGCACCGCTGGAGACGGCGAAGCTCGACATTGTTCAGCTTTATCGCGTCTCGCCCGTCGGCGCCGTCGGTGCAGCTGCCGCCGGACTCGCCAATGCCGCTTTCTGGGGCATGGCACCGGTCTATGTGCAGGAAATTGGGTATGGCTCGGCCATGATCGCAGCCTTCATGAGTGCCGCGATCATCGGAGCAGGCTTGTTCCAGTTCCCCATGGGCTCGCTCTCTGACAAGGTAGACCGGCGTTTCGTGATCGTGGGCAGCTCGCTGCTCGGCGCAGGGGCTTCGGCATTGTTGGCAAGCTTTGCTGGCCTGTCCCAAAACGCCTTGCTTGGCTTCAGCTTCCTGTTTGGCGCTTTCATCATACCCGTCTTCGGCATTTGCGCTGCGCATGCCAATGACCATTCCGCGCTCGGCAAGGCCGTCGCCACGAGTGGCGGCCTGCTCCTGCTCTATGGAGTTGGATCGGTGATCGGCGCTCTGGTCGGCGCTCTCGTGATGAGCGCATTTCATCCGGCCGCACTGTTCTGGTATATCTCGGGTGTCTATCTCGTTTTGGCCGTGTTCAGTCTTCTGCGCATAGGCATCAACCGCCCAAGCATCGTCGGCAAGAAAACTCGCTTCATTCCGATGGCAAAAAGCCCGCTAACGCGCGTCTATCGTAAGCGTGCGAAGCCCCAGCCCAAAGCCTAGGCCAGCCCCGGCCGCCACGCATCGCGCAGATGAACGGGCAGGCGACTCGGCGCGATGGCAATGATGTCGTATCGCCAGCCATGGTCTGAATAGCGGGGATGCTTGGCCATCCAATGGTCGGCCGCGCGGGAAATTCGATTCCAGGCATGAAGTGTCACGGCGCCGAGCGCTGCGTTTGCTCGCCGACGTGCCTTTACTTCGACAAAAGCAACTATGCCGGATTTCTCCGCAATCAGATCAATCTCGCCAACCGGCGTGCGCACGCGTTGCGCGAGGATGCGATAGCCCTTGAGGCGGAGGTACAAGGCGGCAAGTGTCTCGCCCGCGCGGCCACGTTTTTCGGCAGCCGTGCGCTTGGCGCTGGGGGCGCGCCCTTCAGCCATCGGCTTTCAGCTGCAGCGCCCGCTGGTAAACGTCGCGCTTCGGCAGACCCAGCGCTTCGGCCACGGCATTGGCTGCGGCCTTGGTCGGCTGGCCATCCAGTGCGTCGCGCAGGGCCGCATCAAGCCGTTCCGGCGTGACTTCATGTTCGCCCGGCGGGCCGACCAGCAATACAATTTCGCCACGTGGCGGGCCGGACTCGGCATAATGCGTGGCCAAATCAGCAAGCGTGCCTCGGCGGGTTTCCTCGAACATCTTGGTCAATTCCCGCGTCACCGCCGCGTCACGGTCCCCCAGCACAGAGGCAAGGTCTGCAAGCGCATCGGCAAGGCGCGGCCCACTCTCATAGAAGATCAGCGTTCCCGGCACGGCTTTCAGCGCTTCGGCGGCTGATTTGCGCGCACCGGATTTTGGCGGCAGGAAGCCTGCGAAAAGGAATTTGTCACTTGGCAGGCCGCTGGCGACCAATCCCGCCAGCATGGCCGAGGCGCCCGGAATGGGGATGACCTTTACGCCAGCCTCCAGCGCCTCGTGCGCCAGTTTCCAGCCCGGATCGGAAACAAGCGGCGTGCCAGCGTCGGAAATCAGCGCGATCTTCGCGCCGCCTTGAAGTGCCCGTATCAGGCCCGGTCTCCGTTCCGCCCCATTGTGGTCATGATAGGGGCTGAGGCGAGCCTTAAGGCCATAGGCAGACATCAGCTTTCCAGCGACGCGTGTGTCCTCTGCCAGCACTTCATCGGCAGCGGTCAGCACGTCCAGCGCGCGCAGGGTGATGTCGCGTAGATTACCGATCGGGGTGGAAACCACATACAGGCCCGGATCCAGAGATACAGCCGGTTGCCCCTTGGGGAGACCGCGCCTAGAGTCGCCAGCGGCGGGAATCGCCCCGGAGTCAGAAGGATCAGGAGATGACATTGCTTCAACCATTGCTCAGGAAGCTTCCCGCGCCAAGTCTTCTGTTGGCATCGCTGCTTCTGGCCACCGCCTGTGCCACAGCGCCTGCTCGCCAGCCAGTGCCCATTGGCACCGGACAGCCCCGCGAGGAGCCTGTTACGGGCGTGCCGCGCGACTTGGGCGACATACCGGGCGAAGAAATCGAAATTGGCGACATGGAAGATTTGGGCGACGCAACGCGCGGCCGAGGCGACCGTGGCTTGACCCCACCCTTCATGCAGGGACGTGAGATCAAGCGGGCCGCCGTGCTGCTGCCCTTTTCTCATCCGAACGCCAATGTCCGCGCCGAGGCGGAAAGCATGTTGGCAGGGATCGAACTTGCCCTGTTTGAATATGCCGACAAGGATTTCCTGATTATCCCAAAGGATACCGCCGGCAAGACCTCCGTTGCCGAGGCCCGCACGGACGAAGCCTTTGAAGACAAGGTAGATGTAATCCTTGGCCCGCTCTTTGGCGCAAACGTGAAAACCGTGCGGGAAATGGCGCGCGAGGAAGATATTCCCGTCATTGCCTTCTCCAATGACCGGTCTGCGGCTGGTGGCGGAGCCTATCTCGCCTCCATCTCGCCGGACGAGGAAGTCCGCCGCGTCATGGAATATGTGGCCGCGCGCGGCGTGGACACGTTTGTTTTCCTTGGCCCACGTTCGGATTACGGGCGTCAGGTCGAGGCCGCGATGCGGTTTGAAGCCTCCCGGCTTGGCGCCGTCATGGCCGCCTCAGCCTTCTATGGCGAGGATAGTGGAGCAGGCGCCGAAGCGCGCCAGATCGCCAGCGTTCTCAAATCCGAACTGGCCGACCGTCCCGGCCGCGTGGCTGTGATGATCCCTGAACGAGGCGTCAAATTGCTCTCGGTAGCACCGTTGCTGCCTTACAACGGCGTCGATATGCGCCAAGTGAAGCTGATCGGCACCTCTTATTGGGACGATTCCAGCATCTGGCGCGAACCGACCCTGCGCGGCGGCTATTATGCTGCCACAGACCCCGGCAACAAGAGCGCCTTCACCGAAGCCTATCGTCGGATCTATGGCCGCGCGCCAACCGATCTGGCTGCACTGGCCTATGATGCAGCCGCATTGACCGTTCGCCTCGCCGCAGATGACAGTCTGACCTATGGCGGCGTGACCGATCCGGACGGCTTTTTCGGAGTAAATGGCCTGTTCCGCTTCCGCATTGACGGCACGTCCGAGCGCGGCTTGGCGGTCATGCAGATCCAGCCCGGTGGCCCTGAACTCGTCGAAGGGGGCGTTCAGTCCTTCCCCACTGGCCAGACCGGCCCAAGCTGAGCCTGATCATTACGTGGCGCGACCTGTGACATTCCCTTGCACCGGCCGGTCACGTCCCCCACATGTGCGGCTGATCTGAGACAATTCTGGAAGACGATAGCCATTCCATGAGCAAGCGCGACTATTACGAGATTTTGGGCGTATCCAAGGATGCGGACGAGAAGCAACTCAAGTCCGCCTACCGCAAGCTGGCGATGAAGTATCATCCGGACCAGAATGCCGGGAATCCTGAAGCCGAAGAGAAATTCAAGGAAGTGGGCGAAGCCTATGCGGTCCTGAGCGATGCTCAGAAGCGTGGTGCCTATGACCGGTTTGGCCATGCCGCCTTTGAAAATGGCGGTGGGGGCGGGGGCAACCCGTTCGGCCAGGGCGGCAATCCGGACGATATCTTCTCTGACCTGTTCAGCCAGGTTTTCGGCGCAGGTGGCTTTGGCGGTGGACGTCGCCGTGGCGGGCCACAGCGCGGTGCAGATTTGCGCTATGATCTGGAAATCACTCTGGCTGAAGCGTGGGCCGGCAAGGAAGAAACCATTCACGTGCCCCAGGCCGTGCCATGTACAGGCTGTGACGGCTCCGGCGCAGCGCCCGGCACCAAGCCGGAAACCTGCGAGACCTGTGACGGCCATGGCCGCGTGCGCGCCCAGCAAGGCTTCTTCACGATGGAGCGCACCTGTGTGCGGTGTTCCGGCAAGGGAAAGATCATCAAGAAGCCCTGTAAGGAATGTGGCGGCGCAGGGCAGGTTCGCGAGGAGCGCAAGCTCCAGGTGAAAATCCCGGCTGGCGTCGAAAGCGGTATGCGCATCCGCCTGTCCGGCGAAGGTGAGCCTGGCGATCAGGGCGGGCCGAGCGGCGACCTCTACATCTTCGTCGATGTCGTCGAGCATGACATCTTCGAACGCGACGGCCCGAACCTCTATTGCCGCGCGCCCGTGCCGATGGCGACGGCTGCACTTGGCGGCGAAATCGAGATCCCGACCATTGATGGCGGCCGCGCCCGCGTCGTGGTGCCGGAAGGCGCCCAGACCGGTCGCAAGCTGCGTCTACGCGGCAAGGGCATGCCGTCCGTGCGGCAGTCAGGCCATACCGGCGACCTGTTCGTGGAGATGTTCGTGGAAACCCCGCGCAACATGACCGCCCGCCAGAAAGAGCTGCTGCGCGAATTCTGCGACTGCACCGGCGCGGATTGCCACCCGGAAAGCGAAGGCTTCCTCGGCCGCATCAAACGCTTCTGGAGCGGCGACGCCGACGAGCACCGCCCGAACTAGCGGCAGGCGTCTGCCCAGCCAAGAACCGTGTCGATCAGGGCCTCTCGTGACCATGAGAAGGAGTGATCGCCGGAAAGCACTACGCCTGTCGTCTCGACACCCGGCTCTGATTTGTAGGTTTCTATCAGCGGCCTGACGATGGCGTCCAGCGGGACGGTTTCATCCTTGTCCGCTCCAACAATCAGCACCGAACGGTTCGCGAAGCTGGGGGCGTAGGTAAGGGCGTCGAACGCCTCGCGATTGTCGATCAGTTCGCTCACCAGGGTTGCGCCATCTGTACCCGCCAGCATCTGCAGGGAATCGCCATAGGCGATGAAGCCCGCTTTCCTGTCCGGATCTGCCGCAAGAACATTCGCCACGACGCCGAAATTCGCAGGAGCGAGCCCTGCGGTGCAGGCAATGGTCTTATCCTTGGCGCCCGCGGCAAGAGCTGCGAAGCCGCCCATGGAATGCCCGATCAGGATCAGCTTGTCCGGGTCGGTCCGATAGGTCTCCGCATTGGCGCGAACGAAATCCGTCGCGGCAGCCACGTCTTCGATCACATACGTGAACGAGAATGTTCCCTCGCTGCCCCACGCGCCGCGATAGTGGAAGAACAGGACGTTGAACCCGTCCGCCCGCAGGGCCTGGGCGAGATCGAGATTCTTCTCGATGCCGGGAAATCCATGCAGCAACAGAACGGTGGGATGGGGGCCGGGGCCATCAGCCACATACATCAATCCGTTCAGGCGCTTTCCGTCGCTCTGGAAGTTCAGCTCGTTAAGCGCTGGCGGATAGTCGATGTCGTATGCAGGTGTAGGCTCCGGTGCCGTCGCCATCGTCTCGTCCAGACTGGCGCAGCTGGATACCAGTGTGAAAAGGGCCAGCGCCGCCGCGAATTGAATTTGGTCTTTCATGTCAGTCTCCCCTGACAGAAGCTTAGGCGGTAATCGTGTCAGCCCAAACAAAATTTCCGGGCTGGAGAGAATCCAGTGGACGGGAACCCTCGCCACCGATGGATCGTTGATCCGGGCATTCATCGCCCGAGAGACACGCCATGCCCTTCAGTTCAGACCCGGAGACGCTCTGCCGCGAAGGCGTGACGGCAGAGGCCATTGGCCTTGTGCGGTCAGACCCGTCGAAGCCCGGCTGGACGCGGCGGCGGTGCGGCCCAGGCTTCACCTACAAGGATGGCAAGGGCCAGACCCTGAAGGGCAAGCGGGCCGAGCGGTGCCGCGCGCTCGTTCTGCCGCCCGCCTGGGAGGACATCTGGATCTGCCCCAATCCGCGTGGCCACATCCAGGCCACCGGACGCGACGAGGCGGGCCGCCTTCAATACCGCTACCACCCGACCTGGTCGGCGGCGCGCAATTCGGCCAAGTTCGATGATCTCATCGCCTTCGGCCATGCCTTGCCGGAACTGCGCCGCCGTGTGCGCCATGATCTCACCTATTCGGATTGCCCGCGCGAGCTTCGCCTCGCCGCCATTGTCCGCCTGCTGGACCGGGGCGCGCTGCGCATCGGCCGGTCGGGCCGCAAGACCTATGGCGCGGTCAGCCTGCGAAAGTCGCATGTCCAGATCGAAGGCCGCAAGATCATCTGTGCCTATAAGGGCAAGGGCGGTACGCCCCGCCGTGTCACCGTGCGCGACAAGCTTCTGGCGAAGACGCTGGATGGGCTCATGGCAGAGAAAGGCGCTTTCCTGTTCCGATCCCGCAAGGTCCGGCCGGCCGCGCAGGATGTGAATGAGTATATCCAGGAAACGCTGGGTCTCTCTTTCACGGCCAAGGATTTCCGGACATGGAAAGGCAGCGTCGCCGCCGTCAATGCGCTGGCCCGCGCCGAGAGCGTGACGGTGAAGGCAATTACCCATGCCGCGGCGGATGCGCTGGGCAATACGCCGGCCATCGCGAAATCCTCCTACATCCATCCCGCAATTCTCGACCTCGCGCGCGACAAGCGCCGTCCGCACGAGGTCTGCGAGGCGGCAGAAGACCTTGAGGACGAGGCCCTTTTGCTGGCCGTGCTGGAGGCGGTACAACCGCAAGCCTGACAATGGCTGCGCGCTGCAATTGCCCTGCCGGGGCAAGCCTCTATGGTGGCCACCAGATCGGCCGGAGCAGGGGGCAGACTTGGACATTTCACATCTCGATTGGGAGAGGCGGCGCTGGGTGCGCGAAGCCGTGCAGCGCATCAATGCCGACTTCAACCGGTCTGCCGACACGCATCTGATCAAGGTGGACCTGCCCGGCTTTCCGGACCAGACGCTTTACCTGAAGGACGAGTCCACGCATCCGACCGGCAGTCTGAAGCACCGGCTTGCGCGCTCGCTCTATCTGTTCGCGCTTTGCAATGGCTGGATAGGTCCGGACACGGTGATCGTGGAAAGCTCGTCCGGCTCCACCGCCGTGTCGGAGGCCTACTTTGCCCGCCTCTTGGGCCTGCGGTTCATCGCGGTTGTGCAAGAGGGCGTCTCGCGCAGCAAGATCGACCAGATCGCGTTCTATGGCGGCGAAACCCGCGCCGTCGCGCCAGCCGACATCTATGCCGAAGCGCAGCGGATTACAGCAGAACTGGGGGGCCATTACATGGACCAGTTCACCTATGCCGAGCGCGTTACCGATTGGCGCGGCAACAACAACATTGCCGAAAGCCTGTTCTCGCAATTGGCCATGGAGGCCCATGCCCTGCCGGACTGGGTGGTGATGAGCGCCGGCACCGGCGGCACATCGGCCACGATCGGCCGGTTTATCCGCTATCGCTGTGACATCGCCGCGAAGACGTCGCTCTGCGTCGCGGACCCGGAAAACTCGGTCTTTTATGATCACTATGAAACGGGCGACCCGGATATCCGTATCGGGACGAAGTCTCGTATTGAAGGTATTGGTCGCCCGCGCGTGGAAGCTTCATTCCAGCCAGACGTGATAGACCGGATGATGCGCGTGCCGGATGCGGCGTCCATCGCCACGATCCACTGGCTGCAGGATATTCTTGGCCGGCGCTGTGGCGGATCGACCGGCACCAATGTATGGGCAGCACTAACCTTGTTGCGCGAAATGCGCGCCGCCGGACAAGCGGGCAGCGTCGCGACCCTCATTTGCGATGGGGGCGAGCGCTATCTTGACACCTATTATGATGATGCCTGGATCGCCTCTCAGGGGTTGGACCTCATGCCATACCTCGTCAGCTTGCAAGAATTCACGCGAGACTGATCGCTCCATCGCATGAGCAACATGACGCCGCTTCGCATTTCCAACCGAGAGGCTCGCCGGCTTTGGTTATGGACCAATGGGCTCGCCGAAACGCCGACCGGAAAGCTCGATGTGATGGGCATGCTCCACGCCCTTGGCTTCGTGCAGATTGATACAATTCGCAATGTGACCCGTGCCCATCACCACATTCTGTGGAGCCGAAACCAGAACTATCGCGAAGAGATGCTTTGGCCGCTTTTGGGTAGAGATCGTCAGATCTTTGAACATTTCACCCATGATGCCTCGCTCATTCCCATGGCGTATCTGCCATACTGGCAGCGGCAATTTCGTCGCCTCGGTGCCAAAGTGGCCCGGCATGAATGGTTCCAGTCCGGCCTTGCGCAAGAACAGATTGCCCAGATCCGCGCCCGGATCGAAGCTGAAGGCGCTTTGTCGACGCACGCCTTCGACACCAAGGCCACCAGTCGCGAAATGTGGGCCCGGCCACCGCACAAGAGAGCACTCGACCAGATGTGGTATGCGGGAGACCTCGCCACCTGTTACCGACAGAATTTCGTCAAATACTACAATCTTCCAGATCGTGTTTTTCCTGCCCCTCTTCGCGATGGGCCGCCGGATCACGAGCAGATAGACTGGCTCTGCCAGAACGCGATCGATCGGCTCAGCTTTGGCACAACCGGCGAAATCCAGCGCTTCTGGCAAGCGATGAGTTCGGCAGAGGCAAAGTCATGGGTGATGAGCGCCAAGCATCTGGTTCCGGTCGAGATCGAGTGCTCGAACCGGCGAACGGTTCTCGCCTATGCAACTCCCGACATCGAAACCCGCTTGGCGACGGCTCCGGCGCCGACAAGCCGCCTGCGTATCCTCAATCCATTTGATCCGGCGGTGCGAGATCGAAACCGCCTCGAACGGCTCTTCGGATTTGACTATCGCAATGAAATGTTCGTTCCCGCCGCCAAGCGCCGCTGGGGGTACTATGTCTACCCGCTTCTCGAAGGGGACCGTTTCACGGGGCGTATCGAAATCAAGGCAGATCGGGCGAAGGGGTGGATGAGCGTGACCGGCTTTTGGCCCGAGCCGAACGTCAAATGGACCCCGGCTCGCCACGATAAACTGAACGCCGAGCTTACCCGATTTGCCCGCCTCGCCGGGATCGGGGACGTCAGATGGGCCATCTGAAGAAACCTGAATCCCACATCCCGCCAAGTGGTCACATCCGGCCGAAGGGTGAAGGGCCTGTGATCGTGATCTGCTCTCTTTGAAATGTTGTCACACTTTGTCAGCATAGTCTAAAGAAGCAGCGACCAACCGCCCGAATAGCGAGTTCATCATGAGCATTACGATCTATCACAATGCAGACTGCGGCACGTCTCGCAATGTGCTTGAAATTATCCGCCAAAGCGGCGTTGAGCCGGATGTCGTCCAATACCTTCAGCGCGGTTGGACGCGGGAATTGCTGGCGGGTTTGCTGGCCGCAGCGGGACTGACACCGCGTGAAGCTTTGCGCACGTCCAAGAGCCCGGCCGAGGAGCTTGGTCTGACGGATCCGGCGGTGGATGATTCCATACTTTTCGAAGCCATGCTGAAACATCCCATTCTCGTGAACCGACCAATTGTTGTTACCAAAAAAGGGACGGCGCTGTGCCGTCCCTCTGAGAAAGTATTCGATCTGTTGGACAACCCGCCTGCCAGCTTCACAAAGGAAGACGGCGAGACGATCCAGTCCGGTCAGGTTTGAACCTAGGCCATTTCGGTTTCGGCCTTTGCCTGTTCCAGCCAGACACGTGCGTCGGCTTCATCGGCAAGCTCATAGACTTTCAACTCGGTGTCGGGCAGGGCCACCGCCTGCATCTTCGCCGACTGGCGTACCCATGCCTGGTCGGTGAGAACAGCGACCTTGCCAAAGCGTTTCTGTAGGGCAAAGAACTCAGCCTTGCGTGACCAGTCGCTGGCGACATTGTGGAGCGTGCCCAGATCCATATGCTGCAATCGCACCAGCAGGCTGCCGGGATCCTCCGCGTCAGTCTGCTCCATGATTTCATCAACAGCTTCCGGCATGGTGTCGGGGTTCAGTTCGCCCTGCGCGTCGATGGTGGTGAGGTGATTGGTTTCAGCTTGGATTGTATAAGGCATGAGTCTCCTGATGGGGTTGCTTCTTCATAAGCAACGGCTTGAGGAGGGGAGCGTTCCCGACCAATTACATATCGGTGGAAGCGCGAAAAAAAGCCCGGCCCAGGCAAGCCTGGACCGGGAGAGGATTGAACAGATTGTGAGTAAGTTTCTGGGAGGAAGTTTAAATCCGTTCAATGATGATTGCCGGAGCCATGCCACCAGCCGCGCACATGGTGACCAGGCCATAGCGACCGCCAGAACGTTCGAGCTCGTCCAGCGCGGTGCCGATCAGGATGGAGCCAGTGGCACCAATCGGGTGGCCGAGCGCCATAGCGCCGCCATTGATGTTCACTTTTTCCCGGTCCAGCTTGAGATCGCGGATGAACTTTTCGGCCACGACCGAGAAGGCTTCGTTGATTTCGTAAACGTCGATATCGTCTGTGGTCAGGCCGGCTTTTTCCAGCACTTTCTTGGCTGCCGGAACCGGCGCGTTCAGCATCAGGGTTGGATCGTCGCCCATGTTTGCCGTGGCTACGATGCGGGCACGTGGCTTCAGGCCGTTCTTGTCGGCATATTCTTTCGAAGTGACGAGGATTGCGGCTGCGCCGTCCACAACACCGGAAGAGTTACCGGCATGATGGACATGGTTCATCTTGCCTTCGAGTTGTGGGTATTTCTTGGTGACCATCGCGCCATAGGTGTTTCCCTGGTCATCGACCGGGATTTCCATGAACATGTTGAAGACGGTTTTCAGGCCGGAGAGGCTTTCCATCGTCGTGCTGGGGCGCGGGAACTCGTCCTTGTCGAGCGCCAGTGTGCCGTCGCGATTGTAGACAGGGATCAGGGACTTGTCGAAACGGCCTTCATCCATGGCGCGTTTGGCGCGCTGCTGGGAGGTCACGGCCAGCTGGTCAACGGCTTCGCGGTCTATGCCTTCCAACGTGGCGATCGCATCTGCGCAGACGCCTTGCTGTGACTGCGGGTGCATCTCGCGCAAGTGAAGGTTGCCGGCGTCCATCATTGGTGGATTTTTTGGATCAGCCGTCGATGCGGTGTAGCTCATCATCTCACAGCCGCCCGCGATTACGCAGTCTTCCATACCGGACATGATCTGCGCAGCAGCGAGGGAAACGGTGGTAATGCCAGAGCCGCAGAAGCGGTCCAGCGTAACGCCGGAGGCTTTCACGTCGAAGCCCGCATCAAGGGCCGCCATACGACCCATATCGGCGCCTTGCGCGCCGCGCTGGCTGGATGTGCCCCAGATGACATCATCTACGGTGGCCGTATCAAGATTGTTGCGGTCGCGGATCGCGCTCAGCACGGTTGCGCCCAGATGCTGTGGATGCAGGTGCGCGAGCGACCCTTTTCCAACCTTGCCAATGCCTCGCGGCGTGCGCACGGCGTCAATAATATAGGCCTCAGCCATCTGGTCTCTCCCTTGGGTTTATTATTTTCCCAAGTTTACGCGCACGTAAGCGTAAATCCAGCCGTGACGTCGGGTTATGCAGGTCAACTGTTTTTGGGGCTGTTCGGAACGGTCCAGTTTGTATTTCATTAACTATCGGGTAATCGGGAACAAACGGGGAGATCTGCATGGCCGACGACGCGAACGACCTGTCACAGGATGACATCGCCTATTTCGCGAACCGCCCGTCACCCGAATACGACGAAGTGGTATTGCAGGCCGACTATGCCGCGCGCGCCGCAATCAGCTTCTATCGGTTTCGCCAGCTTGGCGGCGGTCGCAATGGCACGACGCCCGAAACCAAAATGAAATTCGGCAAATCGACAGGGCGGGGCATTCATTATGTCTCCGACCATCCGCAGGTCCGCATTTTGAACTTGTCGGTTATCGCATTGCTCATTCTGTTTGAAAGCGCGGCCAATGCGTACTTCTTTGCGCAGCAGAGCGAGTTCGGCATCTCCGGCGGCATCTTCCAGGCTGCGGCGGTCTCGCTCGCCAATGTCGCCACCAGCTATTTCATCATCGGTTTCTGGGGCCTGCGCCATGCCTCGATCGGACTGGATCCAAACAAGAAATTCTGGGAGTTCGACGCCCGCAATGTGACCAAATGGTTTGGCGTGCTGGCTGTGGCACTTGGCATCGTCATTGTGCTGCTGGTGAATCTGTCAGCTGCGCACTATCGCAATCTGCTCGATCTCAAGGCCACACTTGGAGATACTCCAGGCGCTTTCGATGCCTTCAATCAACATACGTCTACGTTCCCACGGTTCTTCATAGATTCAGATATTTGCCAATCCATCCTGCAATCGCCCATGGGCGAGTCCATAGGCAGCGCCGCCACGAATGCCATGTGTCGGCCGTTTGCTTTGCATTCCCTGGATGCCATGGTCCTGTTTGCCCTTGGCCTTGCCATATCGGCCATCGCTGCCTTTGAGGGGCGCAAGGCGGATGCATCCTTCCCCGGTTTCAGCGATGCTGCCCGTGGCATCGAGCGCTCTCGAAGAGACCTTCAGGATGCGCTGGACGACTACTATGAAAGCTATGAAGACGCGCTCGAGGATGCCGAGAAGGATTTTGGCAAGCTCAGCCCGAAGCAGAAGGTGGGGCTCCGTAGAGCGATGGATGCGCGGGTGTCGCCCTTCCGCCGCCTGCTTGAGACAGACCCTGACATCATGCGTGATGAATTCGACGTGCCGGAAGAGGTTGTCGAGCATATTTCCGGCAAGAAACCAAAAATCATGCCGCGCGCGGAGAATGACGCATGAGCCGCAGGCGCAGACAACGCCAGCGCCGGATGGCCTATATCAATTTCGCGATAATCGCCCTGCTGATCGCCGGCGGCGTGGCGGCGTTCCAGTTCCTCAAGCCCGTCCCCTATGACGAGCAAACGCTCTGTCTGCTGAGCGACGAGTTGCCGCCGCACACCGCCATTATTCTCGACAAGACGGATGAGTATGACGAAAGCCAGGCCGATCTCATTGCCGACCTGATCCGCCGCTCGCGCGACCGGCTCGAAGTGGGCGAGCGCCTGTCCATGTTCGAACTTGACGCCGAAGGCCAGTTCGATCCACGCGGCGAATTCTCGCTGTGCAATCCGGGCCGGGGCGGGCAGGTGAACCCGCTCTTCCGTAATCCCCGGATGATCGAGGAGCGCTACGCGACCCTTTTCGAAACACCGATGGATGCGGTGATCGATGATCTCGTCGTACCAAAGGAAGCCCCCTCCAGCCCGATCCTCGAAGCAATGGCACGGCTCGGCCAGACGGAGAACTTCTCACCCGACGCGCCCGCCCGCCGGATCGTCATCGTGTCCGATATGCTCCAGAATTCCGATCTGTTCTCAGCCTATGGCGGCGGAGGCACGCTTCCCGCCAACATGCCGCGCGCGCGTGATGTGGCTGAGGCGGTCGAGCGCCGCTATGGGCGGTCCCTATCCGGCGTAGACTTGGAGATTCGGTTGATTCCGCGCGGACGCTATACCGACATGCAACGCGGCGCGTTGAAGGAATACTGGAACGAGGTCTTTTCCGAATTGGGCCTGCAGGCCGACTGGCGAGACCTGTAGCGCCCACGGCCATTCTTCCCTGCATTTTGTCCGCACGCCCGCTTGTGGCATAATGCGGGAAAAGGATGCATCCATGGGAGGATTGCCAACAACCCGGACCGACGAGCCTCGTCTCGTTCAGCACGCTGTTTTGCTCAGCCTGTTGCTCGGCCTCTTGTTGTTTCTTGCACCGCCAGCCTGGTCGAATACCAATGATCAGCAAATCATCCCGTTCGAGATGGATTCCCAAGACCGGTTGATGGCCGAAATCTCATTTGAAAACGGGTCAACCGCTACGGCGCTTATCGATACGGCCGCCACTTTGCCGATGATTGGCGGGGCCACAGCGCGCTCGGCCAATGTCGGGGTGATCGAGGGACAGGAGCAATTTGTCGAGATACTTGGCCTTGGCGGCAAGGAAACGTTCCCCTTGATCGATTTGCCAAGTCTAAGGACAGGCTCGATTGCCCTGAGCCAGGTGCCTGCCGCCCTTGATAGCAAGATCGCCGTCAGCGGCGTGCGCAATGTACTGCCCATCAGTGCACTGACGGGCAACGTCGTGGATTTCGATTTCGACCAGGGACATGTGACGGCCTATGATCGGCGCCCGGCCGGGCGAATGCGAGAAGTCCTCTGCAAACGGCCCCTCGTTGTTCGCAACGGACTCTATTTCGTGCAGGTTACGATCAATGGCCGGCGGGGGCTCGCCCTCATAGATACAGGTTCGACCATTACTTACATGAATTCGAAATTTGCGAGCCATGCCGGTACCAAAGTCAATGAGGATGAAACCAAGCGCCTGCTTGGGATAACCGGCGACGACTACAATATGCACGTTGCCCACGTTTCCCGTTTTGAACTGGATGACGTCGACATGACGGGGTTCAACATGATCGTATCAGACCCCGCCCTGTTCGAACATCTGGGCATGGCTGACGAACCGGTCATGATCCTTGGTATGGACTTTCTGTCACAATTCCGTGTACAGATAGATCGCGAGAATAATCTGCTCTATTTGCGAATTCGTCATAGCACAGCCAAGAAATGCCTGGTCTGCATGGAAGTGCAGTCCTATCGCAGGCGGTAATGTACCCCTAGCCGAACGCACCATAGGCATGCGTCACCGACAGGCTGATCCCGTGCAGAATCCGGTCGATGTCATCCAGCGGCGCAATGATATCCTTGTGAATGCGATCATACCCGTAGCCAGCTTGGCTCTTGGTATCATTTCCGGCCTCGGTCAGGGCTTTCAGCGGCGTATCCTGATCGCGGGAGTGCGGGAAGATCTCACGCAGCAATTCCACCGCTTCCTTGATCCGCAATTCCGCAACCATTTCGACCAGGTCGCGGCTGCTCGCATCATGACGCTCCGACAGGCGGGGCAGGCCGCCGACAATGGAGAAGGCTTTCATGATCAGCGCTTGGCGCACGGCATGCAGAACGTGCAGGTCCAATCTGCCCTCATGGCGTTCTTCCAGTGAAGGAGAGGTCTTGAGTTGGGCCAGAAGACGGTCAAACTTTCCAAGGTCCACGGACAAATAGTTCGCGATCTGGTTCATCGAAACGGACGTCTCATTATTGCGCAGCGCGTAATAAACCCCGCGATAGGCATTCGCCTTGTCAGGGTCGGCCAGTTTCGAGTGTGCCACCCAGACGCCCGGATCATAAACGCGGGCATAGGCGCGTAGCGCGGGCAGGCTGGTCAAAAGCCGCGCGCGGGTCGCCAGCAGGATCAGGCCCTTCATGCGTGGGCTGTCATCAATCAGGTCAACCAGCCGCTCCATTTCGCGCTGCAGGGATGAGCCGATGCCAGCGGCCACATTCACTGGCATGCTGAGCTGTTGCAGCGTCGCATTGTGAGAGATCGCCCGCAGGGAGCGCGGGCCGACTGGTCCAGCGGCGCGGCGTTTCGGTCGCGAGCCCGCCTTTACCGTCAAGCCGCTGGAAAAGGCGCCCAGCAATCGACCATAGTCTGCATTGTCGAACAGGCGTTCCTGCCAGGCTCGCAGCGACCGGTAGAAATCCCAGACAAGGTCCGTGCGCGTATAGAATGGATCCTTGGTGCGGTCGGCCGGGTCAGACAGCGTGTGGCTGCACCAGGCGGCCATCGTCGTTTCGGCCAGCGCCGGGTTGGCGAAGTGAAGGAAGCCATCACCGCCCTGAAAACTGACCTCATGACGGAGCTGCAGGCCCCGTGCGCGGGCACCGCCACGGGTCCATGGTGTCAGCAGATGATCAAAGCGCTGCTCGAACGTACCCGGCCATGCGCCGCGGCCCATGCTTTCGCCATGCGTGTTGAAAATCAGGAGGTCGACATTTACGCCCTTGGCGGCCAGCGCCCGGGCGATCAGGTTGTGGATGCGCTCGATGGCCATGTCGGCGGCGACTTGTCCGATGAACCGTCCGGCATCGGAGAAACCCAACTGGATCGAAAGATAGCCGCGCTGTTGCACATAGGCGAGGAATTCCGGCTCTTCCAGCAAGCGCTCGATGAAGCGGCCGCCGGTCTCCAGCGCTTCCGGCGTTTCGAATAGCGGAGAGATATCGAGCTTGTCATCGACACCATATTGCCGCGCAAGGTACAGCGCGCCCATCACGGTGGCCGGATTCTCACTCTCGGCGATCAGGAAGCGGATGACCGAGCCGGAATCGATATGTTTCAGGATCTGTGCGCACATCATGAACTGACGTCGCGCCGTGGATTGTTCCAGGAACAGGTCGGCAAAGTTCACCTGAACCGGTTTGGACTTGCGGGCCTTTTGCGCCAGTTCAGCCAGGGCAAGACGACCAAGTTCCCGGTCTTCAGTCTGCAGGCCCAGATCGCGGTTGATCACCGTGCGCACCTGCGCTGCGTTCACCCGCAAGTGAATGCGCGCCGTGCCCAACTGCAGCGCTTCGACCTGCGCCCTGACCGCCATCAGGTCCGCAGCAAGGCTGTCTTCGGCTTCGGGAATGACGCTGTCCAGCACGTCGAGGATTTCAGACGCGTCCAGCACGTTTCGCTTGGAATGCTCGGTCAGCGCATTTGCCGCCGGCACCAGATTGTCCGGATCGGTCAGATCCGCCGCGAACAAGGCCGCATGGCGTGCGGTGTCTTCCGACGCGGTCTTCAGGCGCTGGGTCAGCTTGGCGATGGGGCCGATCTTCTGGCTGCCGCTGATGGATTCCAGCTGCGTTGCATAGCGATCGAGCTGGACCGCCTTTTCCGTCAGACGGAAGGTCAGCGATTGGGACCAGTGGATATCGGCGCGGCCATCAAGGTCATACCCGACCCAGCAGGCGAGCGTCGGAACGAAGATTTTCAGCGACCGCCATTCATCCGGGAAGGCCTTGCGTGAAAACGAAATCAGCACGGTTGCATAGGCCAGCTGCGCATTCGCCGCGTGAGCAATCGCGCCCTGCACTTCGTCATGCTCGCCCTGAAGGCTGATCTGCTGGTTCCATGCACGGGAATCGGCGCGGATCTGGCGCATCAGCATGTTGCGGCTGGTCTTTGTTGCGCTCACCACATGGTCGGCCAGCGCCGTGCGCAGATCTTTCGACAGGGCAAAGGTCGGGTGGCCAGTGAACACGATGCCGCCGGTCGCCTGTTCGACGCGCGCCTTGAATACGTCAAATCCTTGGGCGGCCAGTGTCTCCAATTCGTCGGTGAGGCTCGCCCAGGCATTCTTCGCCTTGCCGCCTGCATGCTGGGTGCGAAAGCGGTCCGCGCGCTCTTCAATCAGGTCCAGATGCACCTCGTCGGCCAGCTTCGACAGATCGGCCAGCTTGGCCTTTCCGGTTTCGAGGTCTCGGAACAGGGTCTGCGCCAGCGCGAAGACCGAATTGGTCAGAGGATCGATTTCAATCCGGGCGGCCTGTGTCCGCAGGAAGGATTGGGCGGTTTCGAGAGTCGTGGGGGATGTTGTCGTTGTCATGCCGCCAAAAAGACGGAAATTGACGTAAAGTCAAAGCCCTGCTGACGGCGACTGGAAATAAATCTGCGGATCGTCTCGCCGGACGCCTATCTGCGCCCGAAAAAGCGGATGACGCCGATCAGTCCCGCAATTGCCGAACCAAGCCCGCCGAGCAACACAAACAGGGGATTGGCCTGGTCCGCGAAGGCGATGGCGCGATTGATTCCGGAGACCTGTACGGTCACCGTGTCCCGGAAAGTGCGCAGCGGCACGACGGCGTCCTCGTCAATGGCATATATCTCGAAGACGAGGTCGTGGCTGCCGGCCGTTAACGGCAGCACCGACCAGCGCCAAACATTTTCGGTCAGCGGGGACAATGCCTGAACTTCCGGCGACATGGACACGATCTCGAAATTCGCGCCGCTGAGACGCGCTTCAACACGATCCGACACCAGCGCTTCGCCTTCAATCACATTGCCGCGGCCGGGCAGTGCGTCGACCGCGGTGTCATCGCCGGTGGAGTCGATGGCCAGCGTCACATCAAAAGCGCGCTTGTATTCGGCAGAACTTGGTGTTTCGTGCGCCACCGGCACGCTTTTCAGCGTTTCGACAAAGGATTCATTGGCCTGAGGCATCACATTCGCCGACCGGCTGGTCATTGGGGGCGCATCAAAGCCCGGCGAGGAGCCGACAGATTCCGGGAACACATCGCCACCCGGCAGATCCGCACCCAGACTGCGCGTGGGTCCTGCAGCAGGGGCGTCTCCCGGCGCTTCCATCATCATCTCTTCGCTTCGGAGGGGCTCCAGCTCAGCCAGTTCCTCTTCCAGCGCGGGCGGCATGGCCGTCTCTGCATAAGCCTCTTCGAAGGCCTCCTCGGTCGCCATCTCCTGAGGTGTGGCCGTTTCGACCATCTCGTCGCGTGGCGCATAGGTGTCCATCAGGACAGACCCGGCATAGCCCGCGGCCACGAGGCCACAGAGCAGAAGGATAATGGACAGCAGTCTCAGCATGGCGGTTCGCGCTCCGTCAGTTTTCCCCACAGCGTGGTTAATCCCTAGCAGAGCTTTATGACAGGGGGAAACGTTTACGGCTGCTTTCATAAAAGGCGACCGCGGCTGCGTTGGAGACGTTCAGGCTCTCCATTGCCGGGGCAATCGGGATGCGTGCGAGTTCGGCGCAAGCCTTGGCCACAGCGGGTCGAATGCCCGGGCCCTCGGCGCCAAGGACAATGGCGAGTTTCTGTGCCCCTTCGACCGCATCCGCGATCAGGCGTTTGCCTTCGCCAGCAAGGCCCACCGTATGGTATCCGGCCTCTCCCAGCTGCTCCAGCGCCCGAGCAATGTTGACCACGCGCGCCTCGCGAACGGTTTCGATCGCCCCCACAGCGGCCTTTGCCGCGACACCGGTCACATTCGGTGCATTGCGCGTTTGCAAGACCAGCCCGCCAAAGCCAAAGGCGGCCGCCGAGCGATAGACTGCGCCCAGATTGTGAGGGTCGGATACCTGATCCAGCACGGCAATATGGCTGATCCCGGCATCGATCAGGTCTTCAAGGGCGCCCGCTTCCAGCGGATCAACCTTCACGGCGATGCCCTGATGGACCGCGCCCTCGGGCAGGCGGGCATCAATGTCGCGCGCCGTCACCAGAACTGGCGCAATGGGTCCGGTGGCAGGCAGGCGCTGGGCGGCGTTTTCGGTGGCCAGCAATTCGTGACATTTGCGCGCGGGATTGGCCAGGGCAGCGACCACCGCATGCGTGCCCCAGATCCAGAGCGGACCGCCATCTGCGCCGCTGCCATCGCGCCCGGCGCCGGCGCGGCGCGGCGGTCGGGCAGGGCCGCGGCGTGGATTATCTGCGCCAGCGTGTGCTTTTCGCGGTTTAGAATGGTTGCGCGCCATTTCGGGTTTCCTTATAAGGCCGCTTCCGGTGTGGATCGGCGGTGCTTCGGCGCCTATGTGAAGCGCTGCTGCGACGGCGTCAAACGGCGTGTGGTCGCGGGTCCCGTGGAGGGGTGGCCGAGTGGTTAAAGGCAGCAGACTGTAAATCTGCCCGCATAGCGTACACAGGTTCGAATCCTGTCCCCTCCACCACCCGCACCAGATGGTGTAAGGTGTCTTCGCGAGGCCCTGACTGGGCGGGTATAGCATAATGGTAATGCACCAGCCTTCCAAGCTGTGTATGTCGGTTCGATTCCGTCTACCCGCTCCAGACAATGTTCCCATAGTATACAGCGCACTAGCGCATTTTCAGGCAAGCGATTTAGCGCGTCAGGCCACGCTGCCCGGGTGCTGGCAAAAGGGCTGCGCCAAGCGCCGCTTTTCCTGGGTTTTCCTATCCCGTTGACCGGGCGCGCCAAGGCGCAGTTGCGCGTTCAAATACGACAGTTTTACCGTTGACGGCTCGCGGATCAGCCTATACATCGGCGCCTTCCTACCCCGTGCCCAGATGGCGGAATTGGTAGACGCGCTACGTTCAGGTCGTAGTTCTCGCAAGGGAGTGGAGGTTCGAGTCCTCTTCTGGGCACCAGGTATTTCGGTTGGCCGTCCTGTGGGGCGGCCTTTTTTGTGGGGTCAGGGGGCGGCGGTCAGGTCGCGATAGGTCCCGGGGGTCTGGCCCGCCCAGCGCTTGAAGGCGCGGGTGAAGGCGCTCTGTTCGGAAAACCCTGTCAGGAAAGCCACTTCCGCAATGGAATAGCGCGTGTCGGCGAGAAAGCGCTCGGCCGTCTCGCGCCGCGCCTGGTCCACCAGGGCCTGGAAGGTCAGCCCCTGGTCCGACAGCCGGCGCTGCAGCGTCCGGGCACTCATGCCGAGATCCGAGGCAACTTGCGCCAGCGACGGAATGCCATCGGTCAGCACATCGGCAATCTGCAGCACGACCTGCCGGTCCAGCTGGCGATCCCCGGACTCGGCCGGCAGCATTCCCTCGGCCTGGGCGCTCAGGAATTTCCAGATGCTTTCGTCGCCGACCAGGTTCGGCTTGTCGAGCCGCTCGGCCGGGATGATCAGTGCGTCAATGTCTGCCCCGAAAGTGATCGGACAGCGAAAGTGTGCCTCCAGTAGCTCCCGCGAGCCGGCCGGTTCCGGGTGGCAGAACTGTACCGCGCCCGGTTTCGAATTCGGGCCGGTCGCCTCCCGGCACAGCGTGACATAGGTGGCCAGCGCGCCCTCGCTCGACAGGTCCAGGCCGAGGCGCGGCGTGTCCGGCCGCCGGTGCGTCCACCAGAATGTGTCGCCCTTGTCATACAGTTTGAACGTCGAGGCCGTATTGTAGGCGCGCGCATGGCGGTCCATCCGCAGGAAGGACTGGCGCAGCGTCGGTGCCGATTTCCAGGCCAGGCCCACAGCGCCGAAATCGGAGCAGGTGGCCGACATGCTGACGCCGAGCAGGAAGCGGATATCCGGTGTCTCGGTCTCGGCGATGGTTTCCAGCAAGCTGTAATAATTGGCGGCGTGGATCATGGCGGGCGGCGGGCCGGCCGATGGCGACGGGTCGAGTCCGGCCACACGGCACAACATGTCCCGATCCACCCGGTCGCTGAGCCGCTCAATGATCCTCAATACGAAGACGGTTGAAACTGTTGCCATCTCCCGCGCGCTCCCCGCTTTGGCCTTCCCGCCAAGGGCGCGATCCCCATCGCACCTCACGCTTTCACATTGCGCCAAAGGGATTGTCGCGTCCAGTCAACAGGATGTCGCGACCGGTCAATACGCTCATCGTCGCCCCTCATACGATGAGTACAGATCAGCTCAGGGTGACGCTCCAGACCGGGAGTATCTCCCCGCCGGGCTGGCAAACTGGACCACCAGACCCAACAGCCGCGAGGAAAAAAGACCAATGTTGAATTCACCCAGTACGCCACAAGCGCTTCTCAAGTTCATCGCGACGGCTACGGCTGTCATTGCCCTGATCGGCGTTGCAGCCGAAGCTGAGAGCCAAGGCGCCCGCCCGGCGTCGGCCAAGATGCCGCCGGTCAATGATGGCTTGCCCATGCCAGGATTTGTGGTGACCACGGATGGTACGGCCATCGTTGTCACCGATCCGCAAAATGATTTCCTGTCTCCTGACGGCGTCACTTGGGGCGTGGTCGGGCAAAGCATCACAGAGAACGGCACCGTCGAAAATATCGGCGATCTGTTCGCGGTTGCCGAGCAAACCGGCATGCCCGTATTTGTCTCTCCGCATTACTATTATGAGCACGATCATGAGTGGCTCTTCGAGGGCACGCTCGAGACCTTGATGCAACGACGGCATGTTCGACCGTCCATCCGCCTTGAACCTTGAAGGATTCGAAGGGTCTGGTGCTGACTGGCTGGACCAGTACAAGCCCTATATCGAGAATGGCGAGACGGTGGTGACCAGCCCGCACAAAGTCTATGGCCCGGATAGCAATGACCTTGCGCTCCAGCTGCGTAAAGCCGGCATCAACAAGGTCATTCTTGCAGGAATGTCATCAAATCTGTGCACGGAGTCCCACATGCGCAGCCTGATCGAATCAGGTTTCGAGGTCATGGTTGTGACTGATGCAACGGCCGGAGCCATCACAGAGCACTACAACGGCTATGACGCATCCCTCACCAATTTTCGAATGATTGCCAGTGCCGTTGATAACACCGCCAACACGGTGAAGGCGATCAGATCCGCCTACAAGAAATAAGCTTCGGAGCCATCTTTCCTGCGCCCTCTCCCCGGATGGCTCCCTTGGCGCCCAGTTGAACTCACCCACCCACACCCATCAGCTGGGCGCCCTCTTGTTTCGTCGGCGGATATTTGCGGGCCTCCCGCCGCCCGAAAATGCGTACTCCTGCGCGCAGCCCCTGAACGATCGGCCTGTTCCGCCAGATGACTGGCATTCACCCCTCAAGGATATCTGACATGACCAAGAAACTTTATCTCACCGGTATGGCCATCGCGATTGCGATGTCGGCCTCAATGCCCGCTTTTGCAGAAGACGAATACAATGTGTCGAACGGCGTAACGACAGCGGGCGTTCCCCTGGGCCTGCACGGCGTCGACGCAGTCGCCCTGACCACCTATAACGCAGTCGCCGAAGGCGACGCCGCGCATACGGTTGTTGAAGATGGCGTGGCCTACTATTTCGCGTCTGCGGAATCGGCTCGCAAATTCAAGACTGATCCGGTGCGCTTTGCCCCGCAATATGGTGGCTTCTGCGCTTATGCTGTCGCCCTTGGCAAGAAGTTCGACGGTGATCCTCACTATGCAGACATTGTCGATGGCAAGCTCTACCTGTTCGTGAACGCAGACGTCTTTGAAAAATACAAGAAAGATAAGGTGAAGATTCTCAAACGCGCTGAAAAGACCTGGCCATCCATCCAGCACAAGGCTGTTGGTGATCTCTGATCCTTTCATTGGCGGCCGGGCGGTGCGTCCGGCCGCATTCTTCCCTTCAGATATTGCAGGAGCCCCATATGCGCCCCCCTTTACCTCCTTTCACAGTGCAAACGGCTATCGAGAAAGTTCGCCTCGCCGAAGATGCGTGGAACGGGCAGGATCCCGAGAAAGTGTCGCTGGCCTATACCGAGGATAGTATCTGGCGAAACCGCGACCTCTTCATCAATGGTCGCGCCGAAATCGTCAGTTTCCTGACTGCCAAGTGGCGGCGAGAGATCCAGTATCGATTGATCAAGGAGTTGTTCGCCTTTTCTGACAACCGGATTGCTGTGCGATATGCGTACGAATTTCACGATCGCACCGGTCAATGGTACCGGGCATATGGCAACGAGAATTGGGAGTTCAGCGAGTCTGGCTTGATGCAACGACGGCATGCCAGCATCAACAACCTTCCTATCTCGGCAGGTGAAAGAAAGTTCCGCTGGCTGATGGGCCGTCGTCCTGACGATTATCCCGGCCTCAGCGAGTTGGGGCTGTAGGGTAGGCACCGAAGCCGCCCTAATCCCCGACGATCACCAGTGTCAGGCGGTCTGTGTACTTGCCAGCGGGGGCGTGAGTGGTGTCGGGGCGGATCAGTATGCCCCGCCGGTGTTGCGAGCTGGCAGCACCCTTGACCAGTGCGGTCTCTGCGCTCGGCGCAGGCGCCACCAGCTTGCCATCGATGCGCAAGTCATAGGCGATTCCCGTGGGCGTGAACTCGTGACGCAGCTCTCCGCCATTCTGTGACAGAAGATAGATGGGGTAGAGCGTGTTGGCGTCCACAGCGAAATCGACCGATTTTTTCAGACCTTCCTCATGGGACCAAAATCGAGCGGCCAGTGCATGTCTAGTGCATTGTCTGAACTCTGCTTCAATCGTTTGTATTGTGAGTATCTATGTTTCCAAGCATGTTCAGCGCGCTGATGAGAGCGTCCCATTGCGCTGCCCCAAGCTTTGCCTTGAGCGCCGTTTGGGCATCATTCCATCGGGTGACGATGTCGGTCAGCAAGGCACGTCCCTGATCGGTCAGGCGGACATGGCGCGCGCGCAGGCCCTCTGGCGTGAAGGTTTCGACCTGGCCTGTACGTTCAAGCGCCGCGATGTTTCTGACCATGGTTGTGCGCTCGGTGCGCATGCGCGCTGCGAAATCGGCGACGGAGGTATCTTGCAGATAGTAGAGCTGCATCAAAAGAGAGGCCTGTCCGGGAGCGATGCCGGCTCCGTCCAGATAGGCACCGTAATGACGGGCAAGCGCGCGATTTGCGGCGCGTGCCGCCTCAGCCATGCACACGTGAGGGCTGTGGCGGAGGTCTTCCAACAGCGGGATCTTGTCTGTCTTGTCCGTCAGCATGACGCGTGTCCTGCACTGATTTTCTAGGTCGTCGACGATTGGGGGATTTACCGCGACGCCATTAAGTGTGCATATACACATAACTTGAATGAGAAGACCAGAGGTCAAGAAGGAGGCGCGACATGGCGCATTTGGACAAAAGCGTCGCGATTGTGGGGGCAGGCGACTATATTGGCTCGGCCATTGCGAAAAAATTCGCGTCTGAGGGGTATTTGGTCGTGGCAGGCCGGCGCAATGGCGACAAGCTTGAGCCTCTGGTCGCCGAGATAGAGGCGGCCGGTGGCAGGATCTCAGCCCGATCTCTGGATGCGCGCGAACCAGAAGATGTCACCGCTTTCCTTGCCGAAGCGGACGCGTTGGCACCGCTCGCCCTTACCATTTTCAATGTGGGGGCCAATGTGAATTTTCCCATACTTGAGACGACGGATCGCGTGTTCCGCAAGGTCTGGGAGATGGCCTGCTTCGCCGGCTTCGTGACGGGGCGCGAATCTGCGCGGCTGATGCTTGAGCATGGGGAGGGCAAGATCTTCTTTACCGGTGCAACCGCAGGGCGACGCGGGGGGAATGGCTACGCCGCCTTTGCCGCGGCCAAGTTCGGATTGCGCGCCGTTGCCGAATCCATGGCGCGCGAACTTTGGCCCCGGCATATCCACGTGGCCCATCTCATCATTGACGCTGGCGTCGATACCGAATGGGTGCGCGAACGGATCAGGCAGGCAGGTGGGCCGGACAACCCGCCGGGCCTGATGCCACCCGAAGCCATCGCGGATGCCTATTGGCAATTGTTCCAACAACCGGAAACAGCCTGGACCTTCGAACAGGAAATCCGTCCCTATGGGGAGACATGGTGATGCGTGATGTGAGCGTTGAATTCCATTTCGATTTCGGCAGCCCGAATGCTTATCTCAGCCACAAGGTGATTCCGGACGTGGAGGCGCGCACCGGAGTGAGCTTCACCTATGTGCCGGTTCTGCTGGGCGGTGTGTTCAAGGCGACAGGCAATCAGTCCCCGGTGATGGCGTTTGCGGGTATTCGAAACAAACCGGAATATGAGCGGCTCGAAATGATGCGGTTCATCGAGCGGCATGGCCTGACCCAGGCTTTCGCGATGAACCCGCATTTTCCGGTCAACACGCTGGCGATCATGCGCGGCGCCGTGGCGGCGCAGCATCTGGACGTGTTCAAGCCCTATGTGAACGCGATCTACGCTGCGATGTGGCAGGGCGCGCAAAAGATGGATGATCCTGAAACGATCGGACGGGTTCTGGCCGCAGCGGATTTGCCCGCAGACGCCTTGATGGCCAAGGCGCAGGATTCCGAGATCAAGCAGGAATTGGTGGACAACACCACGGCCTCCGTCGAGCGCGGCAATTTCGGCTCACCCACCTTCTTCGTGAAGGAGAGGATGTGGTTCGGCAAGGACAGGTTGCGCGACGTGGAAGAGGCCATCCTCGCTGCCAGGGCTGCCTGACAGGCCCTGTGCATCGCAAACGAAAAAGCCCGCTCTCCAATGCGCCGGAGGGCGGGCTTTCGTGACTCTGGGGTAACGCTCAGACTTAGTCGAGGCCGAGGGCGGATTCGATCAGGGACCAGTCGACCAGCTTGAAGTTCTGGTCGACGCCGGAGGCCGGATTGCCATCATCCTGAACGACGAGAATGCCTTTCGGGAAGCCCGGCAGCGCCGCAGAGCTGACATCCAGACCATCCGTATGCGTTACAGCGTCGATGGAGCCGTCGGCATTGGCCGTTACGGTGAAGACGCCGCGCGGCGCATGAGGGGCTTTCAGGTCATAGACGACAAACCGGTCTGCGGCCTGGGACGACGCAACAAGGTAACCCGCGCCATCTGCACCGGCCCAGATGTCCATGCCTTCAACATCGGCGACCAGGCCATTCTGTGCGGCGATCGTGTCGACGCTGACCGGGGCGGCAGACCAGTCATTCAGGTCGAGTTTCCAGATGCCGTGCTCTTCCTCACCGAGAAAGACCTGACCATTGGCTTCGTCAAATACACAGCCTTCCAGTTGAAGCTGGCCGAACTGGCCAACCTGGATTTCAGCGACCAGCTCCGGACCTTCACTCATCTTGTCGGTCTGGACAGACCAGACCTGGGCCATGCCGTCCTTATAAGTGGGCATTGCGTAATAGGTAGTGCCGACCTGACCAGCACAGATGCCATAGGGTTCGTCTTTCTGTGTTGGCGTGTCGCCAACATGGCTGACCGTGGCGGTGACCGGGTCGATGGCAAACCAGCTGATGGAATTGGTTTCGTCATTCGAGGCGACAGCGACATCGCCGCGCAGGTCGACATTGTTGACGCGGCCGACATCAAGGAATTGAAGCTCTTCGCCTGCGAGATTGTAGACGTGGAGGCCTTCATCCTTGTTGGTGCCGAGCACCAGGCTGTCAGCCGGGTTTGCGACATTCACCCAGACAGCCGGATCGTCCGCCTTGTCGCCTGTGCCTGTCATGGGCGCCGTTTCGATAGATGCCGGGATGGGCGCAGTGTCGATGGCGTAAATCTGCTGGGCAGGCTCTGTGGCGCAGGCAGACAGAAGCAGGGCGGCGAGGGGAATATAGCGTTTCATGAACACTCCTCAGGGGCTGGGACAAACAGGGTTCGGGTCGGTATTCCCTGCGTCCGGCGCAAGATCAAGACGCGCGGGCGAGTTTTCACAAATGTGCCATGATGCGCGTCTGTCGGACATGAAAAAAGCAGGCCAATTGGCCTGCTTTTCCCGGATAGTGATCTTGTCGAACTTGGCTCAGGTGCCTTGACCTGGCGCCGGGGTCCGCAATGCACCGCGCTGGGCTTCACCAGCCATTTTCTCACCTTGAGCCTCATGACGGGCCCACTGTTCTGCAGTCATGCAGATCTTGCCAGGATAGACTTTGCCCGGGATCGCTACGCGCTCACAGATCATGTTCTCGTCATTGGACGCATCGGCGACCGAGTAGCCCTCTTTCTTTTTGAGGGCGCAGCCGGATACCGCGATCAGGGCGGCCAGAGCCAGAATTGGTGCTTTCATGAAAAATTCTCCCGCTAATTGTATCCTTCTAGCAGGAAAAACACCGGGTGCACCCCCTAACGCAAGGAAAATGTACCCAAACGATTGCAGATGCACAGGTTTTTGGCTGAGTGCCATGCGTTCAAACAAAACCGGGCGAGGATCGCTCCCCGCCCGGCTTTCGGTAAGTCTCGTCAACCCAGCCTAGTAGGTCAGGCGGGCACCGATGACATAGCGGGCACCATATTCGTCATACTGAGACAAACGGCTTTCTGCGCCGTGATAATAGTATTCCGGCTCGTCGGTGAGGTTCTTGCCTTCGACATAGATCTGGAGGTTGTCGTTGACGTCGTATTTGGCTGACGCTTCGACGCTGAGGTGATCGCTGGTGTAGCGGTCCAGATCGGCGCCGAACAGCTCGTCGAGATAGTCATCGCGGAAATTGGCCGAGATGCGCAGATCCCACGGGCCCTTGTCGTAGCCGATGGAGGCGTTCCAGATGAGGTCGTTCTGCTTGAGCAGCGGCACGTCGCGGGTCTGGGCCACATCCTCTTCGTCCGGGACGGACGCTTCGGATTCAACGATGGTGACATTGGCGGAGGCGAGGAAGCCTTCCCAGAAGCCGCCCAGGAAGTCGAGCTGCTGGACATAGTTGAGTTCGAGGCCCTGCACCGTGGCGGTCTCGCCATTGATGTAGGTGGCGACTTCTTCGATGTCCGCACCGGCATCGCCAAGGAAGCCCAGATCGATGGAGCCTGGCAGCTGGTCAATGTCATAGGTGGCGCCGAAGATCGGGTTGCGGATGTCCTTGTAGAACAAGCCAGCCGACAGGACCGACAGCTTGGTCGGGTAGTATTCGATCGACAGGTCAAAATTGTTGGCCTCGTACGGGTCGAGATTGGGGTTACCCATTTCGACTTCGTCGCGGTCATCATTCAAGGCAGCTGTCGGGCGCATCTCACCGAAGGCCGGGCGGACCAGCGAAGCGTAATAGGCTGCGCGGCCGACGACATTTTCGGAGAAGGCATATTTCAGGTTCAGGCTCGGCAGGACGTGGACATATTCATCGTCGAACTGGCGTGTGCCGACCTGGTCTGGATCGCCACCCTCATAGAAGACATTGCCCGTGGTTGATACGTCGGTGGCTTCGATACGCGCCCCGGCAACGACGGTCAGGTCGTTGATCTGGAAGGTGCCCATGCCGTAGCCGGCGATGATCATCTCGTCGATTGTGTAGTCACCGGCGAGGCTGTCGAAATTCGTACCGTCTTCGTCCAGCTCATCGGCGGTGAAGGTTCCGCGCAGGGCCCGGGTCAGGCCAGCGCTCGGCCATTCGAACATCGGGTTGTTCATGCGCCAGCCGGAAATCTGGCTGTTGGCATTGATGTAATCGGTCAGGGCGACATCGTCGCGTTCCCAGATGAAGAGGTTCTCGTCACGGACCTTTTCGCGGTCGCGGACCTTCACACCCATTTTCCAGGTCACGGGCGTATTGCCGAGGACGGTGTCATTGGTCAGGTCGAGCTTGTAGGCCCATTCAGTGTCTTCGTTGACCGTGAACTCCTGCTCGTAGGCGTCCATTTCATAACTGGCCGGGTCATACAGGAAATCGATGCCCGTGCCGGAGAGCTTCGGTTTCTGCGGGTCGGAGTTGTCCCACACGACGATGCCATCGCCTTCCATGTCGTCGGAGCGGAAGGCTACGTCGTGATTGTTGGAATCGTCTTCTTCGGCATAGGCGTAGGACACTTCGTAATCGACGGTCCAGTTGCCGGCGAAAGTCTTGCCGCCCAGCGCATAGGTCTGGATCTTGCGGGTCTCTTCGCGCTGGCGGACTTCGACGTCTGCTTCGGCGAAGTTGAAGTTGTAGAGGTTGCCGTCAACGCTAACACCTTCTTCGGCGAGGTCGCGGAACTCGAACTTGTTGCGGACTTCGTCGTCCGTGTACTCGTTGACCAATGTGCGCAGGTAGAGCTCAGTGTTCTCGGTCATGCGGTAGTCGACATTGAAGACGAGGCCGACACGCTCGCGCGTCAGGTCGTACCAGCGCATTTCATAATCATCGTTCGGAATGAAAGCGTTCAGGTCGTCGTCGAAGCCCCAGCCGCCGGTTTCGTTGTTATGGGCCTGAATGCCGAGGCTCTGATAGTTGATGGAGGCCGCAACGCCGAGCTTGTCGCCAAACACGTTGGAATAGGTCAGCGTGGCTTTCGGGGAGACGTCTTCGGTCAGCTCATTGTAGGAGCCTTCGACCTTGGCGCGGATGAACTGGCCGTCGCGGTCAAAGGCGGAGATGGTCTTGAGGTTGATGACGCCGCCGATTGTGTCGGCATCGACATCCGGGGTCAGGGATTTCTGGACTTCGATACCGTCCAGAAGGTCAGATGGCACACCATCCAGCAAGACGCCGCGGCGATCTTCCGGAGACGGCGTGCGCACGCCGTTGATGGTGGCTGAGATCAGGTCAGAGTTGATGCCGCGGATCGAGACATAGCGGCCTTCGCCCTGGTCATTCTCGATGGACAGGCCAGCCACGCGGGCGAGCGAGTCCGCCACGGTCGTGTCGGGGAAGTTGCCGAGGCCGTCGGAGTCGATGACGCTGATGATGGCATCGGAGGCGCGCTGCTGGTTGATCGCACCGGCCTGGGCCGCGGCCGAGCCGACAACGAGAATGTTGTCGAGATAGCGCACATCGCCGCCAAGCTGGATGCTGAAATCGGTGTCGCCAGAGATCGACACTGTGTCGGTGACCATGTCCGCGCCGACATAGGAGACGCTGACCGTGTAGTCGCCGGCCGGGACACTGGTGAAGCGATACTTGCCGAACCGGTCGGACGAGGCGGTACGGCCCAGTTCCTCGATCGTGACAATCGCGCCCTGCAGCGCAGCTTCGCCGGACGCATCGGTCACGGTCCCTTTCAGGATGTCGGCGGCAGCAGCCTGCGCCATCACAGCAGTGGCAGCTCCGATCAGGAGGAGCTTGCGGGAAGTAAAGGTCATGGGAGGTCGTCCTTGCTCTGGGAATCCGTATTAAGAAGTCTACGCTTCGAAAACTGCGGCCCCGTCCCACGCCAGAGTTACGGCTGGATGACAGATGCGTAATGTTTTTATGACG
>NZ_DEXB01000051.1:94577-94789 GCF_002366485.1 Hyphomonas sp. UBA3195 | reverse complement strand
CGCGAAGGCCTGAAGCGCGTTGCTGCCGGCATGAACCCAATGGACCTGAAGCGCGGCATCGACAAGGCATCCGCCGAAGTCGTTAAAGACCTCGCTCATCATTCCAAGAAGGTGAAGTCGAACGAAGAGATTGCCCAGGTCGGCACGATCTCTGCAAACGGCGACACCGAAGTTGGCGCAATGATCGCCGAAGCCATGGCGAAAGTCGGCAA